>NZ_JBTMWV010000016.1:0-70379 GCF_054489345.1 Devosia sp. A369
TGAACGCCGGGGTGTGGTTGCGGCGGGGTCGTCTCGTCATGATCTCTCCTGTTCGCGGCCATATTGGCCGCCGTCAGGCAGAAAATCCACTCATCCCCGTGTTCAGATTCCCCGAGCCAGCTCTGTAGTCTTGCCTTGCCGCGTGGTTCAGGCGGCGGTCAAATTGTCGGCGGCTGACTTGCCGGTCCGCTTGTCCTTGACGATCTCGTAGTTGATCTTCTGACCTTCATCGAGACCATTCAGGCCCGAGCGCTGAACGGCGGAGATGTGGACGAACACGTCCGCTCCGCCTTCGTCGGGCTGAATAAAGCCGTAGCCTTTTTGGCCGTTGAACCACTTTACAGTGCCAGTTGCCATGATGCGCGTTCCCTCGTGCAGTCGCTGCTGGTAGCCGGTCCGGGCCACTATTGGCCCAAGACTTGAGTGATATCGAAATATCGGAAAGTGACGTCAGCAGGCGCGAAATGGAATTCGCATGATCAGATCGGTCGGCCGCAATATTCGATTGGGCGAGCGTAGCCTGAAAAAAAGCGGTGTTCAATATCTGTTTACACACAACAAATCGCCCGGCGGGAAGCAACTTCCTGCCAGGGTGAAACAGAGCACCGTCAAGTGTTTGCGTCAGACCGTAGCGGCCTGGCGCTGGCGCACGACCGGCAGACGAGGTCAATGAAGTGATCTCGAACCGGGGGCGTCCTGTCGCGATACGATGCCGAGGCAGCGAACCGGACTGCTCTACCATAGCGAAAATCACGCCGTTGCAAACCGGCACTATCGTCGCACTTCCGCTTGTCGCGGTGTGCATTCCGCTTGATTTCGACGCAAAATTACGTCAAACCGCCGCGCGCCGGGCGATTGGGCTCGTGCTCCCAGAGATCACTTCATCTTGAGCAAGGCTTTTCAGTCTTCCGGTGACGTCATCGCCGATCGCCGTGCCGCCTACGCAAAAATGCTGGCCGATGGGGGCGATCCTGCCGCGGCCGCCGATCTGATGGGGCAGGCCCTGGAGATCGTGCCGGACTGGGCCGCAGGCTGGCACCTGCTGGGTCTTTATGCCGAAAAGGCCGGCGACGTTTCGGGCGCCATTTCGGCCTGGCGTCACCTCGAAGCGCTGGACGATGAGGGGACCTTCGGGGCCGTGCTCAAACTGGCGGCGCATGGCGCCGGTCGCGCTGGTGACGGTACGGCCGTCAGCTATGTCGAGGCCTTGTTCGACCAATATGCCCCCCAGTTCGAAACTGCGCTGATGGACCGGCTGGGCTATCAGGTGCCCGAACGGCTCGATGATCTGTTGATCGAGGAAATGGTGCGGCTGGGCATTGCCAGCTTCGCCCACGCTCTCGATCTGGGCTGCGGCACCGGGCTGATGGGCGCGCGGTTGCGCCACAAGGTGAGCCTGCTCGAAGGCATTGATCTCAGCGCCGCCATGATCGCCGAAACCGCGCGCAAGGGCATTTACGATCGGCTGGAAAAGGCCGAGTTGGTCAGCTTCCTTGCCGATCATCTCGCCGCCAATGATCTGGTCACCGCCGCCGATGTGTTCATTTATTGCGGCGCGCTGCCGCCGGTGCTGGCCGCCGTGGTGCCGGCGATGCAGCCGGGGGGCTTGCTGGCGTTTTCGCTGGAGGCGCATGACGGCGAGGAGGCGGTGTTCCTCCGTCCGTCGCTGCGTTACGCCCATGGCGCCAATGCTGCACAACAGGCGCTGGTCGATGCCGGGCTTGAAGTGCTGCGCTTTGAGCTGGCGACCTTGCGACAGGATCGCGGCGCGCCAATTCGGGGCATGCTGGTAATTGCGCGCAAGCCGCCACTGGCGCTGGTCGCTGCCAATGAAGTGTTGTCGGTGGATGACGACGGCGTCGCCGCCTGACCCGATGGTGTCGGCGCGCGGCGCTTGCTAGGTTCGATTCCATGAACACTATCCGCTATGATTTCCGCTCCGATACCATCACCCGGCCCTCGGCCGCCATGCGCGCGGCGATGGCCGCAGCCGAGGTGGGCGATGACGTGTTTGGCGACGATCCCACCGTCAACCGGCTGGAGCAGCGCATGGCGGCGCTGCTGGGCAAGGAAGCGGCGCTGTTCGTCAGTTCGGGCACGATGTCGAACCTGTTGGCGCTGATGAGCCATTGCGGTCGCGGGGATGAATTCATCGCCGGGCAGAATGCCCATTGCTACAAATACGAGGCTGGCGGGGCGGCCGTTTTGGGCTCGATTCAGCCGCAGCCCATCGCCCATCTGCCCGATGGCACCATGGATCTGGGTGAGATCGAAGGCGCGATCAAAGCCGGCGACAGCCACTTCGCCACCACGCGGGTCATTGCGCTGGAAAACACCCTTGGCGGCAAGGTGCTGCCCATCGCCTATATGGCGCAGGTGGCCGAGATCGCGCAGCGGCATGGGCTGGGCCTCCATCTCGATGGCGCCCGAGCCTTCAACGCCGTGGCGGCGCTGCGCAGCGACATCAGAAGCTTCACCACCCCGTTCGACAGCGTGTCCATTTGCCTGTCCAAAGGCTTGGGCGCGCCGGTTGGCTCGGTGCTGATCGGCCGGCAGGATCTGATCGACACCGCCCGCCGCCATCGCAAGATGCTGGGCGGCGGCTTGCGCCAATCGGGCATTCTGGCAGCTGCCGGACTCTATGCGCTGGACCACAATATCGAGCGGCTGGCCGACGATCACCGCCGGGCGAAAACACTGGCCGCGGGCCTCGCTGCCTTCCCGGCGCTTACCGTCACTCAGCCCGATACCAATATCATCTTCGTTTCCGTCGACGCCGCCATCGGCGACCGCTTCACGAATTTTCTGCAGGGCAGGGGCGTCGGCATCACCGGCCGCTATGGCCAGCAGCGCTGGGTCACCCATCTCGACATCGATGATGAGGCGGTCGATGGCGCATTGACCGAAGTGGCAGCGTTCTTCGCAGCCGAAGCCGCGTGAATTGAGCGGGCGGAGCATGACCCCGCCCACCGTGTTCAGGCTTGGTCGAGCGCCAGGCGGATCGCCCGCTCCACTGGCGCGGGGCCGTCAATGCTCAACGGTGCCGCTGGCAGCATCGGCGGCTGGGCCATGAATTTGACCCGTGTGCCGTGATGCGCCTGTGCCGCATGCACCAGGAATGGATGGCAGAGATAGACTGTCCCGGCGTCGCCGGTGGCCAGCAGTTCCGGGCAGTGGGTGGTGCCGGCAAAACCGTCTGCTGCCAGCTCCCCCAGAGTGAGACCCGCCTCGCCGGCCGGGGCCAGCTGCCGGGCAATCGGCAAATGCGAGCCGACCCTGATGCGCGTCGGCGCGTCGTCTTCGCCGACATCGGAGAACAGGAACAGCATCAGTAGAGCCCGTCCCTTCGAGGTGACATTGGCGCGCCACGACATGAAGTCCGGGTTCTCGTGGCCGAAACTGACATCGATGTGCCAGCCGGCGTCTCCCGCGTTGACCGGCGACGGAAACCGCACCGGGAAACTGCCGAGCCCACCTTGTGGCACCCAGCGGCCGGGGCCGACCAACTGGTCATAGGCCGCGTGCAGTCTGGGCGTATTGGCGGCGTCTCGGAACGGCTTCTGCGTGAAATTGCCGAGCCGGATCACCGGCAGGGTCCAGGTAGACGGATCATCCGGATTGCAGCCGGTGGCGGCCCAGAGAATGGCGCACCCCTGGTCGGCTAGTTCGCGGGGGAAGGCATTGTCGATCCGGACGAAGCCGTCGGTGATGAAAGCATTGATCTGCGCTTGGTCAAAAGCGGGCAAAGTGCCAGGCATTTTAAAAATCCATGAGTTCGCGAGGCCGCGCGTCGCGGCCGGGTCGAGCGGCAGTGCCGCTCAGCAAATGCCCTGTACGGGCGCCATCAGGCGCCGAGGAACACTGCGAACTTGTGAGACTGGATCATCATCATGGTGCGCCAAAATATGCGCCGGCTGGCGCGGCTGTCAACCGCCGCGCCAGCCGAACCGTCAGCCCTGTTGCCAGAAACGGTATAGCGCCGGAATATCGGCATCGCAGAGCAGCGGCATGGCGGCTGCCAGACGCTCCTTGGGCCAGTCCCACCACGCCAGTTCCAGCAGCATGGCGACATGCTCGTCGGTGAAGCGCTGGCGGATCGGCTTGGCCGGGTTGCCGCCGACAATGGTGTAAGGCGCCACATCCTTGGTCACCAGCGCCCGCGTGCCGATCACCGCGCCATGGCCCACGGTTACGCCCGGCATGATGATGGCCTCGCTGCCGATCCACACATCATTGCCGATCACCGTGTCGCCAGCCGGCAGGAAGCCATTGCGCGCGTTGGCGAATTCCGGCGCTTCGGGCACGAAAGCGAAGGGAAAGGTGCTGATCCAGTCGTTCCGGTGGCCCTGGTTGCCGGCCATGATGAAGGCGGCGCCGCTGCCGATGGAACAGAAGCTGCCGATGATCAGTCTGTCGGCACCCGCATCGGGCAGCAGAAAGCGGGCGCAGTCATCGAAGCTGTGGCCATGATAATAACCCGAATAATAGCTATAGGCGCCGACGGCGATACTGGGGTGGGTGACCTGCTGGTCAAGCGGAATGCCCTTGAACGGGCTCTCGAAATAATTGGTCATGATTGTCTCTGAGATCGACCTGCCGACAGCTTGGCCCTCATGTGCGAGAGCAAACAGCAAAGGGTGGGGCAGGCGTAGCGATACCAAAATCCGCATGGCCGCCGGAGGCGGTCATGATCAAGCGGGTTGCCGCTTGTCGGAGGTGCTCCGCTGAACGCCGTCAGGCGATCAGGTGCACTGGGTGCTTGGTTGCTTCGATCATCATGGGGCAGAACATAAGAGCGCAGAGCGTGGTGTCAACCCGCGGCCAGATCAGTCCTCATCGCGCAGCGCGGTGGCGATGAAGTCTTCGGGATCGGCGGTGAAGTCCTGGTAGAGCTTGAAGTGCTGGGTCTGGCGGTAGTGGGTTTCGCTGATGCCGCCCCGGGTGATTTCGAGCAGCCGCGCGCCAGGCACGGCCATCAGGATGGGCGAGTGGGTCGCCATGATGACCTGTGAACGCGCGGTTTGCTGCACCCTGTTGAGGATGCGCAGCAGCTCAAGCTGGCGCTTGGGCGAGAGGGCGCTCTCGGGTTCGTCCATGAAATAGATGCCCTGGCGTGCCATGCGTTCCTCGAAGAACCGCACGAAGCCTTCGCCATGACTCCAGGAGAGAAAGTCGGGCGGCGCTTCGCCGGCGTCGAGCGCGGCGGTGTCGAGATAGCGGGCGACCGAGAAGAAGGATTCCGCCTTGAAGAACCAGCCATTGGTGAGCTTGGGCAACCATGCAGAGCGCAGGGCGTCGGACAAGGCCGCGCCACTTTTGTCGATGGCGCGCGAATGGTCGAGCGGCATATAGCCCTTGCCGCCACCGGCTTCGTCATAGCCGCTAAGCGCGGCGATGGCTTCGATCAGGGTGGATTTTCCGGAGCCGTTTTCGCCCACGATGATGGTGACGGGCGTGTTGAAGGCCAGCTCAAACGCCGGGTCCTGCAGGAAGGGCAGGTTGAACGGATATTGCGGTTCGGCACCGATGGCGTCGTCGCGCAACCAGAGGCTGCGGAGGAACGGGGCGGGCAGATTTGTGGGTTTGGCTTTGCGCATCCAATTCACCGGCGGTGGAGAGCCATATTTGGCTGACGGACCGGTGTTGGGTCAAGGCTACCGGCGCGGTGGCGCGCCGGTAGCAGAATGCGGTTAGGCTTTTTCGAAATAGCTCTGCAGCGGGCGAACCTGCAGGCTGCCATTCTGCAGCGCCACGATCCCTTCCACCGCGGCGAGGGCGCCGTCGATGGTGGTGTAATAGGGGATCTTGGCGAGCAGGGCAGTGCGGCGGATGTCGCGGCTGTCGCTGATCGATTTCATGCCGTCGGTGGTGTTGATCACCAGCTGCACGCCGCCATTCTTCATGGAGTCGACGATATGCGGCCGGCCTTCGAGCACCTTGTTGATCTTGACGGCGGCAATGCCGTTCTCGACCAGATAGCGCTGGGTGCCGCCGGTGGCCAGGATGGTGAAACCGCCCTCGACCAGATGGCGCGCCATATCGACGATATACTGCTTGTCCTCATCGCGGACCGAGATGAAGGCCGTGCCGGACTGCGGCACCTTGTAGCCGGCGCCCATCTGCGACTTGGCAAAGGCCATGGCGAAATCGGTGTCGAGCCCGATGACTTCGCCAGTCGACTTCATTTCCGGCCCCAGCACCGTATCAACGCCGGCGAAGCGGTTGAACGGGAACACGGCTTCCTTGACGGCGATGTGCTTGAAGCTCTTTTCCACCAGATTGAAGCTGGCAAGGCTTTCGCCCGCCATGATGCGGCTGGCGATCTTGGCGATGGGTTCGCCGATTACCTTGGCGACGAAGGGCACCGTGCGGCTGGCGCGCGGATTGACTTCGAGCAGGTAGATGATGCCGTCCTTGAGCGCATATTGCACGTTCATCAGCCCGCCGACCTTCAGCGCGAAGGCCAGTTCGGCCGTCTGCCGCTTCAGTTCGGCGATGATTTCCGGGCTCAGATTCTGCGGCGGCAGCGAACAGGCCGAGTCGCCGGAGTGAATGCCGGCTTCCTCGATATGCTCCATGATGCCGGCGACGAACACCGTGTCGCCGTCGCAAAGCGCGTCGACGTCGATTTCCGTGGCGCCCGAGAGATAGGCATCAAACAGCAGCGGGTTATCGGACAGCACCGAGTTGATCTGGCCGGTCTTGTCGTTGGGATAGCGCTGCAGGATATCGGGCGGCACCAGCCCGGTCAGCGTATCCTGCACATAGCGCTCGAATTCATTGGCCGAGTGCACGATCGCCATGGCGCGGCCACCCAGCACATAGGACGGGCGGATCACCAGCGGATAGCCCAACCGCTCGGCAACCAGACGCGCCTGCTCCAGGCTATAGGCGATGCCGTTCTTGGGCTGGGTCAGTTCCAGCTTGTTGAGCAGCTTGCTGAACAAATCGCGGTCTTCGGCCAGATCGATATTCTCGGGCTGCGTGCCCAGGATCGGAATGCCAGCCTTGCGCACGGCTTCGGCCAGGTTCAGCGGCGTCTGGCCGCCAAACTGCACGATCACGCCATGCAGCGTGCCGTTCTGCTGTTCGGTCAGCAGGATTTCCAGCACGTCCTCTTCGGTCAACGGCTCGAAATACAGGCGATCCGAGGTGTCGTAGTCGGTCGACACGGTTTCGGGGTTGCAGTTGACCATGATGGTTTCATAGCCGGCTTCGCTGAGCGCGAAAGCGGCATGGCAGCAGCAATAGTCGAACTCGATGCCCTGGCCGATACGGTTCGGACCACCGCCGAGAATGACCACCTTCTTGCGGTCAGTCGGCCGGGATTCGTCGTCCACCTTGCCGTTGAACGGCACTTCATAGGTCGAATACATATAGGCGGTGGGTGAGGCGAACTCGGCAGCCGAGGTGTCGATGCGCTTATAGGCAGGGCGTACGGCCAGCGAATGGCGCAGCTTGCGCACATCGACGGCCTTCACATTGGCGAGCTGGGCCAGGCGGGCATCGGAGAAGCCCATGGCCTTGAGCGAGCGCAGATTGGTCGCGTCCTGCGGCAGGCCGAACTGCTTGACCTTGGCTTCGGTGTCGACGATCCCCTTCATCTGCTCAAGGAACCACGGGTCGATCTTGCAGGCGTCGTGAATGTCTTCGAGGCTCATGCCCAGGCGCATGGCTTCAGCCACATGCAGCAGGCGGTCGGGCGTCGGCGTGCCGAGCGCGGCCTTGATGGCATTCTTGTCTTCGCCTTCGCCGAGGCCGGGAATGCCGATCTCGTTGAGGCCGGTCAGCCCGGTTTCGAGCGAGCGCAGCGCCTTCTGCAGCGATTCCTGGAAGGTCCGGCCAATGGCCATGGCTTCGCCGACCGACTTCATCGCCGTGCCCAGGCGGTTGTCGGCGCCGGGGAACTTCTCGAAGGCGAAACGCGGAATCTTGGTGACGACATAGTCGATGGACGGCTCGAAGCTCGCCGGGGTCATGCCGCCGGTGATGTCGTTGTCCAATTCGTCCAGCGTATAGCCGACCGCCAGCCGCGCGGCGACCTTGGCGATAGGGAAGCCGGTGGCCTTGGAGGCAAGCGCCGAGGAGCGCGACACGCGCGGGTTCATCTCGATGACGATCATGCGGCCGTCAGCCGGATTGACCGCGAACTGCACGTTGGAGCCGCCGGTTTCGACGCCGATTTCGCGCAGCACAGCCAAGCTGGCGTCGCGCATGATCTGGTATTCCTTGTCGGTCAGCGTCAGCGCCGGCGCGACAGTAATGGAGTCGCCGGTATGGACGCCCATCGGGTCGATGTTTTCGATCGAGCAGATGATGATGCAGTTGTCGTTCTTGTCGCGGACAACCTCCATCTCATACTCTTTCCAGCCGAGCACGCTTTCCTCGACCAGCACTTCGCCGGTGGGAGAGGCGTCGACGCCGCTCTCGACGATGGCGAGATATTCCTCTCGGTTATAGGCAATGCCGCCGCCGGTGCCGCCCAGGGTAAAGCTGGGGCGAATGATGCAGGGCAGGCCGATCACTTCGAGCGCCTGCAGCGCTTCGATGGTGTTGTGCGCCAGCATGGAGCGGGGCGTTTCCAGCCCGATCTTCTTCATGGCGTCGCGGAACAGCTCGCGGTCTTCGGCCTTGTCGATGGCTTCCGCCGTCGCGCCAATCATCTCGACATTGTACTTCTCGAGAATGCCCATCTTGCGCAGGCTGAGCGCGCAGTTCAGCGCGGTCTGGCCGCCCATGGTTGGCAGCAGCGCGTCGGGGCGCTCTTTCTCGATGATCTTGGCGACCACTTCGGGGGTGATCGGCTCCATATAGGTGGCGTCAGCCAGATCCGGATCGGTCATGATCGTCGCCGGATTGGAGTTGACCAGGATGATGCGGTAGCCCTCTTCCTTGAGCGCCTTGCAGGCCTGGGTGCCCGAGTAATCGAACTCGCATGCCTGCCCGATGATGATCGGACCCGCACCGATGATGAGGATCGATTTAATGTCGGTACGTTTTGGCATGGGGCTCGCTCAACTGTTTTAGACAGAGGGCGACAGGAAGAATCGCCCGGACAGCACCTGTCTCGCAGCAAACCGCACGGCAACTGAGCGCTGCGCGGCGGTGGTAGGTTCAGACATGGTGGTTAGGTGGGCTGTCTAACGGAGATAATTGCGAAAGGAAACCCCCAGCCAAACGCTTCTGCCATGCGTTTGCGTCGGTTGTGGTGGTCCATTGTTCAGCAGATTCGGCACGGGCCTGAAATCTGGCGGTGGAGCCCCGGCGAGTGTATTCTGCCGGCCAGCCCCAAGGAGCAGAGCCATGTGCCGTAACATCAAGCCATTGTTCAATTTTGAACCGCCCGCCACGCGCAACGAGATGCATGACGCGGCGCTGCAGTTCGTGCGCAAGATTTCCGGCTACAACGCGCCTTCCAAGGCCAATGAGCCGGCGTTTTACGCGGCGGTGGAGGACATCGAAACCGTCCTGCGCCGCCTGCTGACCACGCTCGACACCAATGCCCCGCCGCGCGACCGCGAAGAGGTCGCCGCCAAGGCGCGCGAGAAATCGAAGCTGCGGTTTGGCACGGCTTAAGGCGTTTCATTGATGGCATGAAATATCGGCTCTTGCCCTCCCTCCCCCTTGAGGGGAGGGCCGGGGAGGGGGTGGCATTGTGGGCTGCTGAACGACCCCCACCCTCGATCCCTCCCCTCAAGGGGAAGGGAGGGCAAGGACCGTTAGACCTGGCTTCAGCACCGCCTGATTCTACTCTTCAGGCTCGGTGCTGAACAGCAGGGGATAGCCATGCTGGTGGGCGAAGTCGGTGGCCCGCGTGGCTTTTTCCTCGGCGATTTCGCGGGTGAACACCGCCACCACGCAGGCGCCCTTGGTGTGGGCGGTGAGCATGATCATGCTGGCCTGCGCCTCGGGCACGCGGAACTCCGCCTTCAGCAACCGCACCACGAAGTCGCGCGGGGTGAAGTCGTCATTGAACAGGATGACCTTGTGCAGCGGCGGCCGGGCCGGCTTCAGCACAGTGTCGGTACGATATTTGGTGTTGGTATCAGCCATGCTCGCCTCCGGGGCGAATGGGATTGGCCGGCGGCGGAACAAGGCCGCGCCGCCAGACGTTAGCAAAGCAAGACCGACCCGCTGTGGTCAAGTCATGTTACCGTGCACATCGTCGGCCTGCCCCGCACGGCTCACCAATCAGGAGATCGAGATGGTCAATATTCCGGGCGTCACCCTCAATGATGGCAAGATCATCCCCCAGCTGGGCTTTGGCGTCTGGCAGGTGGCCAATGACGAGGTGACCGTGGCCGTGCGCACCGCCATCGAAGCCGGCTATCGCTCGATCGATACGGCGCAAGGCTATGGCAATGAGGCGGGCGTCGGCAAAGCCATCGCCGAGAGCGGGCTGGGGCGCGAGGAGCTGTTCATCACCTCGAAACTCCGCACCAGCCATCAGGGTTATGACTCGACCATCAAATCCATGATGGAAACGCTGGAGCGGATGGAACTCGACTATCTCGACATGTTCCTCATCCACTGGCCGGTGCCGGCGCATGATCGCTATTGCGAGACCTGGAAGGCCTTTGTGCAATTGCAGAGCGACGGGCATGTCCGCTCCATTGGTGTGTCAAATTTCCTGCCGGAGCATCTGGAGCGCATCATCGCCGACAGCGGCGTGACGCCGGCAGTCAACCAGATCGAACTGCATCCCCAGTTCCAGCAGCGCGACGTGCGCGACCTGCATGCCCGCTACAATATCGCCATCGAAAGCTACAGCCCGCTCGGCAGCGGCAGCGGCTTGCTCGACAATAAGGTGATTGTCGAGATCGCTGCAAAGCACGGCAAGGCGCCGGCTCAGGCTGTCATCCGCTGGCATTTGCAGCAGGGGCTGATCGTCATTCCAAAATCGGTGCATGCCGACCGCATCAAGGCCAATCTGGATGTGTTCGACTTTGCCCTCGACGCCGACGATATGGCCCGCATCGCTGACCTCGACCGTCCCAATGGCAAGACCGGCAGCGACCCGGCGACCAATAACAGCCTCTGGTAGCGGTTAGCGGCGCGGGCTGATCAGCCGGGCCAGGCCGACCACCAGCAGCGCGACAATGGCCGGCGCCAGCGCCAGCCAGGAGCCGCCGGCCAGCAATGCCCCGGTGCCGGCCCACATGATCGAGGCGAAGGCCTCGCACAGGGTGGCGGCGCGCGACGCGACCTGCCGGCGGCGGAACATCGAGCGCTTGGCGACAACACGGAACCACAGCTGGATCGCCGTCGCCGACCCCGCCGAGAGAGCGACACAGAGCGCCGTAATCAGCGCCATTTGCCACGACGACAGCGCCATCAGCAGCAAGAGCGGGGCCAGCACCACGGCAATCACCGTCAGCACGGCCTCGATCTTGGCAATCAGCACATTGCGCGGCGAGACCGGCGCCGTCACCACCAGATCATGGGCGTCCTCGCCGGAAATGGCGAGCCAGGCGAGGCCGCCGGCCAATTGCCCCGCGGCCATCACCAGCACTGGCACCACCACGACAAAGGCCCCGGCATTGTCGCCGAAATTCATCCACAGCAGCAGCGCCGGCGGCACCAGATAGAGGATCTGCATCAGCGTCTGCGACAGCAGCCACGGGTCGCGTTGCAGCAGCCGCCATTCCTTGAGCCGCAACACCTGCCGCTGCGACGCGGCGCGGAACCGGCGGGCCGAGGGCCGGCGCTGGCTGCGGACATGATTGAACCCGGCGGCCGAAATGGCGTGATGACCATAGCTTGACGCCGTGCCGGCAATGGTGACGGCCAGCGCACCGAGACCAATGGCCAGCATGATCGTCAACGCCACCGGCTCCCCCATCGCCGCCCGCGCCGGTAGCCATAACAGGCTGTCGAGAGCGGGCGCGGCGGCGACGATATCGGCCGACTGGAACAGCGCGAAGCGGGACATATTGCCGTAATAGAGGATCGCCGCGGCCTGAATGCCGATGACGAAACCGGCGCCGACAATGCCGGCGACGATCTGCGCAATCAGCCGCGTCTGCTTGGGCCCGACAGAGCGAAACAGGGCGATGGTGATCGCCACGGCGATAGCCGTCGACATTGCTCCGAGCGCTGCCACCACGCCGTAAGCGGCGAGCCATTTCGGGCCATCGAGAATTGCCAGCATATTGATCAGCGGACTGACCAGCAGCCCCGTCAGGGCGATGGTCGATAGCGCGACCGCGCTGGTGCGCACCGCAAATAGCCGCCGCGACGAGGCCGGGGAGGACAGGATCAGATCGAGGTCGGAGCGGGTGTAGTAGACCCGCGTCACCGATTCTAGGGCCTGCGACAACATCACCGTCCAGAACAGCATGCCGCTGCCGCTGAGCAGCACCAGCGTGGCCTTGTCCGGCACGATGCCGTCCCGCACCCAGGGGGCGACGAGCCCAAAAGCCATCAGATTTAGCAGCACCACCACCAGGCCGAGAAAGATCGACAGCCCGATGCCGCGCGCCTTGCGGCCGCCGGTCATCATGGCGACGAATTCGCGCCAGGCCAGGTTCAGCTCGTGGCGGGCAAACCAGGGCAGCGAGGCCGGGGCGAACATCATGCCGCTGCGGCGCCCTGCGCCACCAGATCGAGGAAGATATCTTCAAGGCTCGACTCGCGGCCGATGCGGGTGCGCAATTCGGCCAGCGTCCCCTCGGCAATGAGCCGGCCCTGGCTGATGACGCCGATGCGCTCAGCCATGCGTTCGGCGACTTCGAGAATATGGGTGGTCATGATCACGGTGACGCCGTCGCGCACCTTGCCCAGCAGCACGTCCTTGACCTGCCGCGCCGAGCCGGCATCAAGCCCGGTCAGCGGTTCATCGAGAATGATCAGGCGCGGGTCATGCACCAGCGCCCCGGCCAGCGCCACTTTTTGCAGCATGCCCTTGGAAAAGCCGCCGCACAGCTCGTTGGCATGGGGCCGCAGGCCCAGCCAGTCGATCAGCTCACTGGCCTTGGCCTCGGCGGTGCGCGCATCGATCTGCCAGAGCCCGGCGACGAATTCGAGATATTCCAGCGGCGTCAGCCGGTCATAGACCATCGGCTCGTCCGACACCCAGGCCACCACGCGCTTGGCCGCGATAGGGTCGCGCCGCGCATCGATGCCGAAGATTGAAATCTCCCCCGCGTCGGGCTGCAACAGCCCCGCCACTATACGCAAAATCGTCGTCTTGCCCGCGCCATTGGGCCCGAGCAGCGCATAGAACTCGCCGGCCCGGATGGTCAGATCGAGCGCCGTGACCACCGGCCGGTCAAAACTCTTGCTCAACTGGGTAATGGCGAGGGCAGGGACAGTCATGGCACGCTCCGGCGGAAGAACCGGCCCAGCCTAGGCCGGGGGTGTTTCCCTCGGGTGAACTGGCAGCGTTAAGATTTCGGCACAGTCAGCGCAGCCCCACCGCATCGACCATGCCGGAATTGCACCCGCCGCCCAGCGGGCTCGCCGCTGCCATCAACCCCGCCATATCCTCCGGCCCGCTGATCTCCCCCGTCAGCGCGATGGTCAGCTCGGTGATGATGGTGCGATTACCATCGGTCGCGCAATCCATCTGCACCCGCTCGCCCGCGCCCGGCCCGAACGCCGCGTCAAACGCCTCTCGCACCTGCCGCAGCGTGATCTTGCGGCCGATATTGTCGGCAAACAGCTCCGCCACTGCGGAGCGATTGAGCGCCGTCATCAGCGCCAGCGAGTCGGCGTAATATTCCTCCGCCGGCGTGCCATAGCAGGAGCCGTGCTTGGTCCATTCATGCCGGTCCAGCCCGGACAAGGTGCCGGGCATCACTTTATCCAGCTCGCGCTGCAGCTGTAGGCTGAGCGGCAAACGCGGCAGGTCGCGCCAGTCGCCATCCTCGCTGGCCCAGCGCTCCGAGGCCGGCACGTCGCAGTAAGCCCGGTCGCGTGGCTGCGGCCACAACCCATGCAGGGTGAAATTGGTCGCTTCAAAACTGTTTGCCCGTTGCGCCCGGCATTCCGGCTGGCGTGGGCTGGTTTCGCAGAACGCCGGCTGCCAGTTCACCGCCAGCACATATTGCGTGCCGCGATAAGCCGGCTTGCTCGCCACCGTTGGCTGACCGCTGCGCTGCCCACATTCAACCGCCACCCAGCGCCGCTCCGGGCTCGCTCCCGGCACAACGATCCACAAATGGCTCGGCTTGGCCCGGTTGCCGGCGAGCAGCGTGTAGCTGGTCCCGGGCTTGGTCTGCACATTGCCCGGATTGGTCTGGCGGTTGATCGATTGAAAAGCCGGGCAGGCCGCGCTGGCGGTAAAATTACCGCTCAGGGGCACTTCGGCACTGGCCGGCAGCGCCGACAGCAGCATCAGGGCGGCGGCCAGTATCCAGCGCATCGGCGCCATCCTTTATCAAAAAAGCAGCGGGGGAGCCGTACCGACTCCCCCGCCACATTGCCACTGTTTTGGCTCAGAGCGCGATGCGGTACAGGCCGAAGCCATCCGCATCACTCTCCCCGGTCGCCTCGATTTTGACCGCCGTCACATCGGCCACATGCTCGGCCGCCTTGGGCCCGGTGGCGAACAGCACGGTGGTGTCCCCGATCGGCGCCAGCGACCAATTGCTGTCGGCGCTCGGGTTGATGGTGCCGTTTTCGACGATGAAGCGCACGATCAGGTCGCGGTTGGTATCGGGACCCTTGAAGATGATGTGATCGGCCCCGGTGCCCGGAAACGATCCGCCGCCACCGGCGCGGTAATTATTGGTGGCGATGACGAATTTGGCCGCCGGATCGATCGGCTTGCCGTCATACATCAGATCAACGATACGGTTGGCGTCGGGGTTGGTCACCGATTTGCCATCGCTGGCATATTTCGACGGCTGGGTCAGGTCGATCTTGTAGGTCACCCCGTCGATGACGTCGAAATTATACGACGGGAAATCGAGGTTGATCAGCGGCGCGTCGCTGGCGCCCTTTTCTACCTGGTTAAAAATCCCGGCCGAACGCTCCAGCCAGTTCTTGACCTCGGCGCCATTGGCAACCACGGCCTGGATGGTGTTGGGGTAGAGATAGAGGTCAGCCACATTCTTGATGGCCACCGGACCCACCGGCACGTCGGTATAGTAATCCGGGCCGCCGCGACCGCCAGCCTTGAATGGGGCTGCCGCCGACAGGATCGGCAGGCTTTCCCATTCGGTGCCCTTCATCATCTGGGCGATGTACCAGGTCTGCGCCTGGCTGACGATCTGCACCGATGGGTCATCGGCGACGAGAGCGAAATAGGAGTGCAGCGCCGCCGAGGTTTCGCCCACGGCGCGGCGGATATAGTCCAGCGTTTCGTCATGCTCGGCCTGCGCCGCAGCGGTGACTTCGGCGTCGTTTTCCACCAGGGCGCCGACCTTGCCGTCGACGCGCTCGGAAATCGGGCGGGCTTCGGAGGTGTGCGAGACGATGGTCCATTTGCCGTCGGCGTCCTGCTCCAGCAGCAGGTCGATCAGGCCCATATGGCTGCCCCAGAAACCGGCCATCACGGCAGGCTTGCCGCTCAGCGTACCGGCGGTGATGTCGGCGCCTTCGACGCCTTCATAATCGGGGCCGGGGAACACCAGATGCTGGTGCCCGGTGAACACCACGTCAATGCCGTCTACAGCGGCCAGTTGCAGTGAGGCGTTTTCCGCGCCGGTGGTCTGGTCGGCGGTAATGCCGGAATGCGACAGCGCGACGATGAGCTCGGCGCCTTCCTCCAGCATTTTGGGCACATAGGCCTTGGCCGTCTCGACGATATCGCGGGTGTTGACCTTGCCCACCAAATGGGTCGAATCCCAGGTCATGATCTGCGGCGGCAGGAAGCCGATCAGCCCGATCTTGATGGTCTTGGTCGCGCCCGAACCGTCGGTGAGTTCCTTCTCAATGATCAGGTAGGGCTTGATATAGGTGGTGTCGCTCAGCGGATCGGCGGCGAGATCGCCCTTGACCAGATTGGCCGACACGAACGGGAAGGTCGCGCCCGACAGCGCCTTGTCGAGATATTCCAGGCCGTAGTTGAATTCGTGATTGCCCAGCGTGGCGGCTTCATAGCCCAGCGTATTCATCGCGGCGATGATCGGATGGACATTGCCATCGAGGCCCTTTTCATAGGCGATATAGTCGCCCATCGGGTTGCCCTGGATGATGTCGCCATTATCGACCAGCATGGAATTGCCGGCTTCGGCACGGATCGATTCAATGATCGAGGCGGTGCGCGCCAGACCGATCGTGTCGTTGGGGGCGTCGGCATAATAGTCATAGGGGAAAACCGCGACGTGCAAATCGGTGGTTTCCATGATGCGCAGATGCGCCTGATTGGCCTGGGCCAGCGCCGCAAACGGGTGCATGGCGGCCATCGCTCCCACGCTCGCCGAGCCGGCGAGGAAAGTCCGTCGAGATATTTTGGGCAGGAAATTCATTGAGTGTCTCCCTGAGATGTTCATGTCGATGAACGAAGCCGGGGGCGCAGGCTCCCGGGCGTAAGGGCCTGTTCGGCCCGACGGCTGGCGCTCGCTACCCGAGCGCATCAGCTCATGCCGCCAGCAGGTGACGCTGGGATGACGACGGCGACCCCGACGCTATGAAGTTTTGACCGGGCGGTCAATTTATGACGGTGCGATTTGGGAGTGGAGGGGGTGGCATCGCGAACGGAGGCACGTCGTCGGCTTAGCCCTCTCCCATCTCGCCCCACCCACCGGTTTCACCCTCCCCCTTGCGGGGAGGGAGAGCGAGATAGGACTTAGCCCTTGCTAAGTCTGTGATCGAGCCGGGTGGGGGTGCGTGAGCCCCGATGATCGTGGCCAAACCACCCCCACCCTTGATCCCTCCCCGCAAGGGGGAGGGTGTCGACTGCGCGGTCAGCGATTCAGAAAACCAAAACTTATCCCCGCCCCCAATTCCCGTGGCACCCTCTCCCCACCTATCCACGTCAGGCGGAGCTGCGCGAGCCGGCTCGTGGATGGCGGATTGGGGGGACCAGGGTTCGCGCCGGTCCCGGGCTGCGCGGATGGACCGTTCGGGCATGACACTACGGTGGCATGCTGACGGGTTGCGGTCTGCCTTCCGAGAAAAACCCATCGCATCGCGGCGAGGCTTGCTTCGCTTATTAAAAATTACATGAGGCAAGTCTCGCCGCATGCACGCTCCGCAATTACCCGCAGGTCTGATGGCCGTGCGGCGCACAGGCCTGCCTAACGGAACCGATTGCATCGGCATGGCTTGTTGTTACGCTGGGGACAATTCGGAGACTACCATCATGAAATGGCGCGGGCGCGAGCAGAGTTCCAACATCGAAGATCGACGCGGCCAGGGCGGCGGCGGGCTGGGCGGCATGGGCGGGAGCCCGTTTGGCCGTAGCGGCGGCATCCGCATTCCCACGGGCGGCGGATCGCGCGGCGGCATTGGCAGCCTGATCGGCATCGTCGTGGTGCTGGGTCTGGTCTGGATGGTCACCGGCACCAATCCGATCGACATTCTGACCGGCGGCTCAAGCAGCTCCGCCCCATCCTCGGCCAGTTCATCCAGCCGGGCGCCCACCACGGGCGATGAGGCCGAATTGCGCGACTTTGTCGGCGTGGTGATCAAGGAAACCGAGGATTTGTGGACCGAAGTGTTCCAGGCCTCGGGCGGGCAAAACTATCCCGAGCCGACCGTGGTGCTGTTCACCAATGCGGTGAACACCGCTTGCGGCGCGGCCGATTCGAGCACCGGACCGTTTTACTGTCCCGGCGACCAGAAGGTTTACATCGATCTGAGCTTCTACGATCAGCTGCGCGAGCAGTTCGGCGCGCCGGGCGATTTCGCCCAGGCCTATGTGCTGGCGCATGAAGTGGGCCACCACATCCAGAACATCACCGGCGTGCTGCCCGAGTTCAACCAGCGCCGCGCCTCGATGAGCGCGGAACAGGCCAATGCCTATTCGGTACGGGTCGAATTGCAGGCCGATTGCTATGCTGGCGTCTGGGCCAATTATGCCGGCCAGGAAGATTTGCTCGACAATGGCGATATCGAGGAAGCCCTCAACGCCGCCGAGCAGATCGGCGACGACACGCTGCAAAAACGCATGCAGGGCTTTGCCGTGCCCAAGACCTTCAATCACGGCACCTCGGCCCAGCGGAAAACCTGGTTCGAGCGCGGTTATACTTCTGGCAATCCCGGCGATTGTGATACGTTCACGGGCAACGTGTAACGATACAACCGACGGAATAGGCAGTGTTGGGCATTCCTGAGAGCATGATGCCGCATGTGCGGCGCTTCGGTTTTTCCGGCGCCATCGCGCTTGGCGTGGTGGTTGTCATGATCTTCGGCATCAATCCGGTGACGGTGCTCACCGGACAGGTGGCCCAGCCGCTGCCGCACACCACGCTGACCGCGCTCGACGCCATTGCGACGGGCGAGGGCCAGCCTGCCGATCTGGTCGATGCGGTGGGGCGCGAGGCCAATGGCTTTTGGGAACGCGCCTTCCGCAGCGCCGCCGTCTATTACCCGGCGGTGACGCTGACCCAGGTGGCCGATAGCAGCGCGCTGGGCTGCGGTCTGGCTGGCTCGGATATCGGCACTTTATATTGCCCGGAAGACAGCACGATCTATGTCGATATGGCGCGCTATGCCGAACTGGTCGCCGCCTTTCCCGAGCAGGGCCACAAGGCTGAGGGCTATCTGATCGGGCTGGCCTACGGCCATCACGTGCTGGCGGCGCTCGATGCCTATGACGAACTGGACGGACTTGAGCCGGCCCAGCGGAGCATCCTCGAACAACAACTCGGCGCCCGCGCCGCCTGCTATGGTGGCGCCTGGACCAAATGGGCGGGTCTGGAAATGTTGTTCGATGATCCGGCCATCGTGCGAGCGGTCGATTCGGTGGCCACCGGCCACGACGTCACCATTATGCCGTCACGCGCCGTCATCCCACGTGCGCTGACCCCACCCAGCGCCGCCTTCCGCAAACACGGCTTCGACCTCGGCTACGCCATCCCCGCCGCCGGCAGCTGCCGCACCGAGAAAATCGGCGAGCCGATCTAGCGGCGACTTGTCCCCGGGGTTGCTGGGGCGAGTAAGATTGATCGTTGAGGGGGAGAACGCCGAATATCACTGCACCCACCAAAAACGCGGTGTCATCCCGGCCTTGAGCCGGGACCCATCCTGAGATGGATCTACCGGCACGATCGGGGGATGGCCCCCGGCTCAAGGCCGGGTGACATCGTGGGTGGGGAGGTCCTAGCAGACGAAGTCCGGGCGGCTAGCCGCTTACGCCGCAGGCGCTACATATTCCGGGCGCTGCTCCATGCCCTTCTGGGCGCGGACATAGTTGAGGAAGCGCGTGAACAGATAGTGGCTGTCGCCGGGGCCGGGATTGGCCTCGGGATGGTACTGCACGGAGAAGATCGGCTTGCCATCGACCGACAGACCCGCATTGGAGCCGTCGAACAGCGAGATATGGGTCTCGGTGACGCCGGCCGGCAGGCTGTCCTTGTTGACGGCAAAGCCATGGTTCATCGAGGTGATTTCCACCTTGCCGGTGGTCAAATCCTTGACCGGATGGTTGGCGCCGTGATGGCCCTGATGCATCTTGGACGTGGTGGCGCCGAGCGCCAGGCCGAGCAATTGGTGACCGAGGCAGATGCCGAAGATCGGCTTGCCGGTTTCGATCAGCGTCTTGATCGCGGGCACGGCATATTTGCCGGTCGCTTCCGGATCGCCGGGGCCGTTGGACAGGAACACGCCATCGGGATTATGCGCCAGCACGTCGGCGGCGGTCGCCGTGGCCGGCAGCACCGTTACCCGAGCGCCCTGATCGGCGAGGCAGCGCAGGATGTTGCGCTTGGCGCCGAAGTCGATGGCGACGACGTGGAAATCGGGCTTTTCGAGCGTGCCGTAGCCCTTGTCCCATTCCCAGCCGGTCTGGTCCCAGTGATAGGTCTGCGCCGTGGTGACTTCCTTGGCGAGGTCGAGCCCGACCAGGCCCGGGAAAGCCTTGAGCTCCCCCATGATCGAGGGCTCATCGAAATACCCGTCCGGCGCGTGGGCGATGACGCCATTGGGCATGCCGTGTTCGCGGATCAGGGCGGTCAGGGCGCGCGTGTCGATGCCGGTGATGCCGATGATGTTACGCTTCTTGAGCCAGGCATCGAGCTTTTCGGTGGCGCGGTAGTTCGACGGATTGGTGATGTCGGCCTTGAGCACGACGCCGCGGACGCCGGACAGAGCAGCCATATTGACCGTCTCGATGTCCTCGTCATTGGTGCCGACATTGCCGATATGGGGGAAGGTGAAGGTGATGATCTGGCCCGCATAGGACGGATCGGTCAGCACTTCCTGATAACCGGTCATGGCGGTGTTGAAGCATACCTCGCCAGCGGCATGGCCAATGGCGCCGATGCCGCGGCCTTCCAGTCGCGTTCCGTCTGCAAGGATCAGAAGTGCGGTCGCGGGGGATTGCTGCCAGCCGGTCACGGTGGGCCTCCAAGGGTTTGGCAATGTCGATTGAGGCCTCGTATTAGAAGCCTGAACGCGGCAGCGCAAGTGGCGCGACCGCCTATTTATGCCTATATGGGGCCATCAAAATGCATAGCAAGAGGACCAGAACCCATGCGCGAACAGTTCACTGAGGGCCTCAAGACCGCGCTCAAGGCCCGGGATCAGCGCCGTACGGCAACGCTGCGGGCCATCACGGCAGCGATTCAGGACAAGGATATCGCCATCCGCACCGAGGATCGCGGGCCGGCGACCAATGAGGAAATCCTGACCATTATCCAGAAGATGGTCAAGCAGCGCGAGGAGAGCTTTGCCATCTATGCGCAGGCCGGCCGTGCTGACCTGGCGACAGTGGAAAAGGAGGAAATCGACATCCTCAATGAGTTCCTGCCCAAGGGGCTGACGGAAGAGGAAGTCGATGCGGCCATCAAGGCAGCCATTGTCAGCAGTGGTGCCGATGGCGCCAAGGATATGGGCAAGGTGATCGCCCAGCTCAAAATCGACTATCCCGGCCGAATCGATTTCGGCAAGGCCAGTGGCAAGGTGCGCGCGGCGCTGGCGGGCTAGAGGTTTACGCTACCAGCCGAACGGCATGGACACGGTTGCGGCCGGCGCGCTTGGCTTTGTAGAGGGCGCTGTCGGCACGACCGAGCAACTGCTCGAACTTCTCGCCTTCGTCGCCACTGATGGCGATGCCGGCACTGACGGTGGCCTGCACCGGTCCTGTTGGCGAGGGGACGGCGCTGCGCTCGAAGCTGTCGCGGATCTGTTCGGCCACGATGGCGGCCGAGCGGGATGATATCCGTCCGAACACGATGCAGAATTCTTCGCCGCCCAGCCGCGCAGCGATATCGTCGGGGCCGATGTTGGCCTCAACGATGCGCGCGAAGAGCTCCAGCACCTGATCGCCGATGGCGTGGCCAAGCCGATCATTGATGGCTTTGAAGTGGTCGAGGTCGATCATGATGATGGCGACGCCCGGTTCCACCGTCTTGCCGGATAGGGAATCGAACAAGGCTCGCCGATTGAGCATGCCGGTCAGTTGGTCGGTCATGGCCTGACGGCGATGATGGCGGGCAACGCGGAACTGGTTGAGGGTCACCGACAGGGCGCCGAATCCGGTCAGCCCGATAATGGCGGCAATGGCGTTGAAGTCCTCCGCCCAATTCTGCGGCAGGGCGGTCAGCACGAAATCCCCATCGAGCAAAAGCACGACGCCGCACAAGGCGAAGGAGACCGCCACCACGAAGTAGAGCGCCGCATTGGCGATCAGCGGCAAGGGGGCCTCCGCGCGTCCGGCCCAGTAATGCCGGCTCGCCATCAGGGTCAAAACGGCAATGCCGAAATTGGCGAGGCTGGTGCCAACGCCGGAATAGCCCAGGGCGAAAGCCAGGGCGATGGCGCCGGTGAAGCTGCCCCAGACCCCAAACGCTGTCGGCAGGGAGACCGTGCCGAGATGGAACTGATGCGCACCCACGTAAATCGCGGTAAAGCCGCTGACCAGCAGCACAAAGGCGCCAAGCTGCAGCATTGAATCATAGGGCGCGCCGGGGACGCTGAACAGCACGACGCCGAGCACGACCAGGCCCATGCCGACGGCCCAGCTGAGCAAATAGGTGTCGCCACGCGCCCCGATCCAGCTGACCAGCAGCGTCATCGTCAGCGCCGTGCTGGAAAAGCCGATCGCTGTCAGCAGTGAGATCTGGTCTAAAAGCATCATCGCATCCGCACGGAGCTGTCCCGCAGATTTGCGGAATCATCTCTTGGGGGAGCTTTAGCAAAGCCTGACCCGATCACGCCCTGATGACGTGCGTTGTGGTGAGCAGAGTCTTAGCGCAGTGTTATTCCGCCGTGTTAGCAACCGGGGCTGGCGGCAGCAATCCCTGGCGATTCTCCCATATCAGGGAGGTGACGGCGATCGCTGCAGCCACACAGAGCGCCACGGCGCCGATCAGCGGCAGGTTGCGATAGCCAAAGCCGGCTTCGAGCAGGCTGGCGCCCAGCACGGCGCCGATGGCAATGCCGATATTGAAGCCGGTCGGGATCAGTGCCGAGGCCAGATTGGGGGCATCGCTGGCCCAGGCCAGTACGCGCGACTGCACCGGCGAGCCGAAGGCGAAATTGACCCCGCCCCAGAGCACCACGGCGACGGCCATGAGCAGCGGATCGGGGCTGACGACATAGAGCAGGACAAAGGCCAGCGCCTGCAGGCACAGGATGACGATCAGGGAGGGCATCAGCTTCCAGTCCGCCAGTCGCCCGCCGATGAACACGCCGATGGTCGAGCCAATGCCATAAAGCAGCAAAATCCACGGCAGGATGCCAACCGACAGCCCGGTCACCTCAAGCAGCAGCGGCGCAATATAGGTGAAGAGGCTATACTGGCCGATCATCACCAGGACGACGATGGCCAGCGAGGTGACGATCTGTTGACGGCCCAGCGCCTTGAACTCGCGCAGGAGGCTGCCGCTGGTGCTGGCTTCGCCGGTGCGGGCGGGCAGGAACAGCGCAATGCCAAGCGTGGCGATGAGGCCGAGCGCTCCGACGGCCCAGAAGGTGGCGCGCCAGCCCAGCGCAGTGCCGATCGCCGTGCCGGCAGGGACACCGAGAATATTGGAGACGGTAAGACCCGACAGGATCAGCGCCACGGCAAAGCCGCGCCGGTCGGCCGGCACCAGATTGACTGCGACGATGGCGGCGATGCCGAAATAGGTGCCGTGGACCACCGAAACCAGAACGCGCGCCAGCATCAGCAGTTCGAAATTGGGCGCCAGGGCGCACAGCGCCTGACCGATGGTGAAGCTGCCCGCGAGCAGCAGGATCAGCGTCTTGCGTGACATCTTCTTGGTCGCCACCGCCAGCAGCGGCCCGCCAATAGCGATGCCGATGGCATAACCCGTAACCAGATAGCCAGCGATCGGGATGGTCACGCCCAGTCCGGTGGCCACATCGGGCAACACGCCGGCGATGACGAATTCAGCGGTGCCGAACGCGAAGGCGGCAAGAAACAGGGCGATGAGGGGAAGCGACATGATCAATCCGCCAGAGGCGGGCCTTCAATTAAAGCAGCCTCAAACCACGGACAGGCACTGGCTGCAATCAACAATATGCCGTCGCCGCTTTAGATAATCTCCATTGGCAGTGGCTTTGGCCTCGCCGCCAACTGCGCTACACTTCTCGCGGGGTAGCGCGGCGAGTCCGCATAATGGAGGCAATAATGGCGGTTTCGGCTGAGACGAAGAAGCGGTTTGCGCTGGCGACGGCGCTGCGGGGCGTATTGATGTTGCTGGCGGGTCTTTACGCCATCATCTGGCCGGGCGAAGCACTCACCGTGATGGTGCTGGCCGGTGGTATTCTGCTGGTCATCGACGGGGTTCTGGGGCTGTGGAGCCTGACCTTTGGTGGCGGCAAAAGCGGCAATTACTGGTTTGACGTCGTCGGCAACGCTCTGTCGCTGATGCTGGGTATCCTGATCCTGATCAGCCCGCTGCTGGCGACCATCTTCACCGTCACCTTCATGGCCAGCCTGGTCGGTATCGCGGCGCTGGTCGTGGGCATCATGCAGATCGTGGTGATCGTCCGCGAGCGCGAGCATTATGCCCGCATCTGGCCGGTGGTGCTGTCCGGTGTCTCTTACATCCTGCTTGGCCTAGTGTTCCTGTTCTTTCCGCTGATTGCCAGCGCCACGGCGGTGATCTTCGGCGGTGTGCTGCTGGTGATCTTTGCCTTTGGCCTGTTCGGCTGGGCGTGGCGGCTCTATCAGCGCAGCAAGGCGGCGTGAGGCTGTGAACAACAGGGATAAGTGCGGGCGTGGGGTGACTTGGGGCCGCTGAATGCCTAGGTACCTAGCATGCGCTTTTCCGACCAGTTCCTCGACGAAATCCGTCAACGCCTGCCAATCACGCAGGTGGTGGGCGAGCATGTGCTGTGGGACAAGCGCAAGAGCCAGCCGGCCAAGGGCGATATGTGGGCCTGCTGCCCGTTCCATGGCGAAAAAAGCCCCAGCTTCCACGCCGATGACCGGCGTGGCATCTATCACTGCTTCGGTTGCGGGGTGTCGGGAGACCACTTCAAGTTCCTGATCGAAAAGGCCGGGATGAGCTTTCCCGAGGCGGTGGAAAAGCTTGCGAGCATGGCCGGCGTGCCGATGCCGGCCCGCGACGAACGACAGGAAAAGCGCGAGGCGGAGCGCAAGAGCCTGATCGACGTCATGGAGCTGGCGACGAAATATTTCGAGGCGGCGCTGCAGCACAATATCGGGGCGCGGGCGCGGGGTTATCTGCTGGAGCGCGGGGTTTCCTCGCAAAGCCAGACACGGTTCCGCATCGGCTTTGCCCCGGAGAGCCGCAATGGCCTCAAGGAGCATCTGGCGCAGAACGGCGTCTCGGCACAGGACATGATCGATACCGGGCTGGTCGCCAGCCGCGATGGAGATGCCCTGACCTATGACCGGTTCCGCAATCGCGTGATGTTCCCGATCACCGATTTTCGCGGGCGGGTCATCGCTTTTGGTGGGCGCGCCATGTCGGCTGACGTGCCGGCCAAATATCTCAACTCGCCCGAGACCGAGCTCTTTCACAAGCGGCAGACGCTGTATAACGGTCAGACCGCAAGGCAAGCGGCGCGCGACGGCAGCACTGTCATCGTGGTGGAAGGCTATCTCGACGTTATCGCAGCAGTAGCCGCTGGCTTTGAGGGCACAGTCGCACCGTTAGGCACCGCTCTAACCGAAGAGCATCTGCAACTGTTGTGGCGCATGTCGCCCGATCCGGTGTTGTGTTTCGACGGCGATAAGGCCGGTCTCAAGGCCGCCGAGCGGACGGCTGATATCGTCGTGCCGCATCTCAAGCCCGGTTTTACCGTACGAATCGCCACTCTTCCCGAGGGGCAGGACCCCGACGATCTGATCAAGGCGCAGGGGCGGGGCGCTTTCGCCGATGTTATCGACCGGGCCCGCAGCTTGTCGGACGTGATCTGGAGCATGGAAACCGGCGGGCTGGTACCGGAAACTCCCGAGGCCCGGGCGGCCTTGCAGCATCGGCTGCGCGAGCGTTCCAACACCATTCAGGATAGCTCGGTGCGGTTTCACTACGCGCAGGCGTTCGATGAGAAACTGCGCGCCTTCTTTGCGCCGGTGCGGCAGAACCGCTTCGAACCGCGTGGCGGTCAGCAGCGCTATGGGCAGAGCGGCGCCTATGGCTACCCGGCTCGGGGCACGCCGCGGCTGGTGGTTTCCGACACGCTGCGCAATTCGCGCCTGCTCAAACCAGGCTCGGTGGCCGAGGCGACGCCGCGCGAAGCAACCATCATTCTGACGCTGGTCAATCATCCGGCGCTGGTGGAAGACAAGTTCGAGGTGCTGGCGGCGATCGATTTCGACACGGTGATTGCGCAAAAAGTGATGACCGAAATTTTGAGTCTCGCCGTGCGCCATCACGATATCTCGTCCGACGACCTCAAAGCGGCGCTTGGCGTGCGTGGCCACGGCCCAACGCTGGACAAAATGAGCGACGTGCTGACCCGCCAGGGCGTGTGGCAGATGGCCTCAGAGATCGCTCTGGTCGATGCTGAGACCGGATTGAGTCACGCCTTGGCCTTGCATAACAAGAAAGTTCAGCTAAATAGGGAACTCAAGGCAGCCGAAGCGGCGCTGGGCGAAGACCCGAGCGAAGAAACCTTTGAAAGGCTGCGAGACATCAAGAACCAGATTACCACTGTCGATGGCACAGAGGCATTGATCGAAGGATTTGGTTCGTTATCGGGACGCGCGACACGCAGTTTTTAGGGGCAGCTCTAAAAATTAGCGAGTACGCGCGATTTTGCATGTGGCGAGATGTGCAGCAATCCTGGGGCGAACCTGGTCGCATTTTCAGGCGTTAACGTCTGAGTGACCAAACCTTTACCTTGCCTTGAGGTGTCACCACTTAAAGCCTTACCCGGACCCGAGCGCACGGGTACCGACGGAGTACCAGATGGCCACGAAGGCAGCACCCAAGACGACTAAGGAAACCGAGAAGCCGGAAGCCGGCGCCCCCGAGGCGACGAATGATTCCCCGCTGCTCGACCTTTCCGATGCCGCTGTAAAGAAGCTCATCAAGGTCGCCAAGAAGCGCGGCTACGTGACTTATGAAGAGCTGAACGCGGTCATGCCGTCGGACGAAGTGTCGTCCGAGCAGATCGAAGATTTCATGTCCATGTTCTCGGATATGGGCATCAACGTCGTCGACGAAGACGAGGTCGAAGAGACCGAAGTCGAGAAGGACGAGGAAGATCAGGGCCAGGAGGTCGCTCCGGCCACCGGCACTGCCGTTTCCACCACCTCCAATACCAAGGCCGGCGCTGACCGCACCGATGACCCGGTGCGCATGTATCTGCGCGAAATGGGTTCGGTCGAGCTGCTGAGCCGCGAAGGCGAAATCGCCATCGCCAAGCGCATCGAGGCCGGTCGCGAGACCATGATCGAAGGGCTATGCGAAAGCCCGCTGACCTTCCAGGCCATCATCATCTGGCGCGACCAGCTGGCGGCAGGCGAAATCCTGCTGCGCGACATTATCGATCTCGAAGCCACCTATGCTGGTCCCGACGCCAAGCAGGCGGCGCCGAACCCGGAACTGGTGAACCTCAACGCCGCGCCCAAGCCGGACGCAGTCGCTGAAAAGCCCAAGACGGCCGCGCCCAAGAGTGCCGCGGGCGAGGACGAATACGTGCCCGAGGAGCCGCAGGCTCCCCAGGACCCGGCCCCCGATGATGACGATGACGAGTTCGAAAACGCGCTGTCGCTGTCGGCGATGGAAGCCGAGCTCAAGCCGCAGGTCGTGGAAACCTTTGATCGCATCGCCGAAGCCTATGGCAAGATGCGCGAGCTGCAGGACAAGCACGCCGAGGATCGTACTGCCTCGGTGTCCGATGCCGACCGCAAGAAGATCGACGCGTTCCGTGGCGAAGTGATTGCCGACGTCAAGTCGCTGTCGCTCAATAACGGTCGTATCGAAAATCTCGTCGAGCAGCTTTACGACATCAACAAGCGTCTGGTGAAGCTGGAAGGGCGCCTGCTGCGTCTGGCCGAGAGCTATGGCGTCAAGCGCGAGAAGTTCCTTGAAAGCTACTATGGCCAGGAAGTGAACCCGGCTTGGGAAGCTGGCCTTGCCAGCTTTGACGGCAAGGGCTGGGCGGAATTCGCCAAGCGCGAAGTCGATACCATCCGTGAGATCCGTGGTGACGTGGCGACGCTGGCGACTGAAGCCGGCCTCAATATCGGCGAATATCGCCGCATCGTGCACAAGGTGCAGAAGGGCGAGCGCGAAGCTGCGATCGCCAAGAAGGAAATGGTCGAGGCCAATCTGCGTCTCGTGATTTCCATCGCCAAGAAATATACCAACCGTGGCTTGCAGTTCCTCGATCTGATCCAGGAAGGCAATATCGGCCTGATGAAGGCCGTGGATAAGTTCGAATATCGCCGCGGCTACAAGTTCTCGACCTACGCCACCTGGTGGATTCGTCAGGCGATCACCCGCTCGATCGCTGACCAGGCGCGCACCATTCGTATTCCGGTGCATATGATCGAGACGATCAACAAGATCGTTCGTACGTCGCGCCAGATGCTGCACGAAATCGGCCGCGAGCCGACCCCCGAGGAACTCAGCGAAAAGCTGCAGATGCCTTTGGACAAGGTGCGCAAGGTGCTCAAGATCGCCAAGGAGCCGATCTCGCTCGAAACGCCGATCGGCGACGAGGAAGACTCCAACCTGGGCGATTTCATTCAGGACGTGAATGCGATCCAGCCGATCGATGCGGCGATCCAGTCCAACCTGCGCGAGACCACCACCCGCGTGCTGGCGTCGCTGACGCCGCGCGAGGAACGTGTGCTGCGCATGCGCTTCGGCATCGGCATGAACACCGACCATACGCTCGAAGAGGTGGGTCAGCAGTTCTCGGTGACCCGCGAGCGTATTCGTCAGATCGAGGCCAAGGCGCTGCGCAAGCTCAAGCACCCGAGCCGCAGCCGCAAGCTGCGCAGCTTCCTCGACAACTAGGTCTTTAAACCGGGCCATCCCCGCGAAAGCGGGGATCTCCATATCTGGGGCGGCTCACGAATACGGGATATCCCGGGGAATGTTCAGACGATGACGGCAGTCCCCGCCCGCCTCAAACTCACCAGCATCCGGGCCATCGTCCCGTTCAAGCTGGTGGTGACGTTTTCCGATGGTTCGTCCGGCACATTCGATGCCGCGCCGATGATCGGGGAGCGGGGTGAGGGAACGGAACCATTGCGGGACCGGCGCTTCTTTGGCACGGTCGAACTGAAAAATGGCGTGCCGACCTGGCCGAACCACTTTGATGTCTCGCCGGATTGGCTGCGCGAGGAAATGGAAAAACGCGGCGTATTGCAATTGCCGCTACCGGTCCGCCGCAGGCGCTAACCGCGACGAAAGAGGAGACGAACCATGTCGTTTTGGAAGAACCTGTTCGGTGGTGGAGCATCGAGCCAGGAGCCGGCCGGCGACAAGGTGTTCGGCGAAGAAAGCTACAAGGGCTTTCTCATCAAGGCGATCGAGATGAAAGTCGGCAGCGAGCTACAGCTGGCCGGGATCATTGAAAAGGACATCGGCGGCGAGCTGAAGACCTATCGCTTCGTCCGCGCCGACCGCATGAGTTCACGCGACGACCTGCATGTCCTGGCCATCGCCAAGGGACGGCAGATCATTGATGAGCAGGGCGAAGCGATCTTCCGCTAGCCGCGACCAACCCATTTTTTTGACATTACCGGCGCTCGCGGCCCCAATAAGGGTCCTGCGAGGCCGTATTGTCGCATTTAGGAGTAAGACCCATGGCCAGAAAGCCAACCGCCCGCAGTGAATTCGTGATGTTCGACATCATCTATGAAGACGGCAGCCAGCGTTCCAACCGCAAGGTGGATGCCAGCCTGCTGGGTGGTCTTGACGGCGACGAGCCGGCCCGCACCGCCATCATGGACCAGGACCGCGCCATTTCGGAAAAGTCCGGCCTGCCGCCGTTGCAGATCAAGTCGATCCATCGCTCGGGCAAATAGGCCGCACAGGTCTAGCCGGCCAGCGCCTTGTCGACTGCCGGCTTGACCACGGTGCCGTAGAGTTCAATCGCCTGCATCACCTTGGCGTGCGGCAGTGTGCCGACGCTGAGCTGCAGGCCAAAGCGATCGTGTTTGAACCATTCGTGCTGCATCAGGATCTTGTCGATGATTTCCTGCGGCGACCCCATGAAATAGGCACCCTGCGGGGTGGCCCCGGCGTCGAATTGGGCGCGGTTGGTCGGCGACCAGCCGCGTTCCTTGCCGATACGGTCCATGGCAGCGCTGTGGGCCGGGTAGGCGATGTCGCGGGCGTCCTGGCTGTCGGCGGCGATGAAGCCGTGCGAGCTGATGCCGACTGGCGTGGTGAGCGGCCGGCCCACTTTCTCTAGCGTATCCCGATAAAACTGCACCAGCGGCGCGAACTGCTTGGGCTGGCCGCCAATGATGGCGATCATCAGCGGCAGGCCGTAATAGGCCGCACGGGCCACTGAATTGGGGGTGCCGCCGACGGCGATCCAGACCGGCAGGGGGTGCTGCACCGGCTGGGGATAGATCTCGATGCCGGGAATGGGCTTGGTGTTGGCGCTGCCCGGCCAGGCGACCTTGCCGCCCTCGCGGATCTTGAGCAGCATTTCGAGCTTTTCCTCGAAAAGGGTGTCGTAGTCCTCAAGATCGTAGCCGAAGAGCGGGAAGCTCTCGATGAAGGAGCCGCGACCGGCCATGATTTCGGCGCGGCCATTGCTGAGCAGGTCGAGCGTGGCGAATTGCTGCCAGACGCGGATCGGATCTTCCGAACTCAGCACGGTGACGGCGGTCGACAGGCGAATGGATTTGGTGCGCGCGGCGGCGGCGGCCAGAATGGTCACCGGCGCGGAGGCGACGTAATCGGGGCGGTGATGCTCACCCAGGCCGAAGAAGCTGAGGCCGAGCTGATCGGCCAGCTCGATTTCTTCGAGCAGGTCCTTGAGCCGTTCGGCGGGGCTTTGCAGCGCATTGCCGTTCAGCGCATCCGGGGTGTTTTCGGCAAACGAATATAGTCCGAGTTCCATCGGGGTGACTCCTGGTTGGGCCACAGATGGCTTGCCGATGCGGCGCAATCAAGAACGCACACCGGTGTAACCGCGCGTCCGGGGACGCGCGGTTGGTAGCAATCAGACGTTGCTGCCCGATGGGGTATAGGCGAATGGCGAAACGGGCGCCGGCGCCGGCTCGGGGGCTTTTTCGCCGGCAGCCTTGTGGATTTCGGCGACCAGAGCGGGGGCGAGCTTGAGCTTGCTGGCCAGCGCATCGAGATAGGCCCGCTCCGAGGCGGTATCGGCAGTGATGGCCACCAGGGACGCTGCGTAAATTTCGGTGGCGTGTTCAGGCGTATCGGCGCGGGCGACCACGGCGTTGATGTCGAGCGGGGTGGAGAGTTCGTCGAATACCCAGGCCTTTTCCTCGGGGGAGAGGCTCATGGTTTCCAGCTTGCCGAAGATGGCTTCCTTTTCGTCGGCGTCGATGCGGCCATCGGCCTTGGCGGCGGCAATCATGGCGCGCACCAGGGTCTTGCCCAGCTCTTCCTGGCCACGCGCGTCGCCGGCGGCGGGAATGAAGGCATCCTGCCCGTGGTCGGTAGCTGGAGCGCCCTGCTGGGTGCGCTGATAGTTCTGCCAGGCACTATAGGCGAGGCCACCCACGGCGGCGACAGCGCCGAGCTTGGCGGCATTGCCGGCCAGCTTGCCCAAGCCGCCACCGCTGAGCAGCATGCCGGCCGCCAATCCGGCAGCGCCGGTCATAGCGGTGCGCTTGGCATTGGGGTCGTTCTGGAGGGCTTTGACGATCTGGTCGATATTGAACATGGAGGTTCCCTGCTTTGTTGTCCGCAAATGGGGATGCCGTGAGGCCGGCGCAAGGCGGAACAGTAGACAAAAGTAAGACCCCGGTGGGGCGACCGGGGTCTCTTTCAGGACGGCATCAGAGGGAGGGCTGATGCGCCCCGGGAGATGTAACCGTCGTGGTTAGACGGCGGGTACGGCAGGTTCCGCAGCAGGCTCAGCGGCCGGGGCGGGCGTCGTGGCCGGAGGCGCTTCAACGGCGGGGGCCGGCGTTGCCGGGGCAGCATCAATCGCCGGAGCCTGGGTCATCGGGGCGGCGTCAGGGACCGCCGGGGTTTCAGTCATCGGGGCCGGGGTAGGGCTGGCGGGCGATTCAATCGCCGGAGTGCCGGTCGCCGGGGTCGACGGGCCAGAGTTGGCCGAGAAAACCAGATATCCAATGGCCAGCAAGGCCAGGACGACGATGATGCCAACAAACCAGCCCGTGCCATTGCTTTCGCGGGTGTACACAGTCCGGTTGGTATCATTCGTATAAACGGGATCGCGTTCAGGGATAGCCATGATTTCGCTCCTTTGTTTCACCGTATGACAAAGAAACGCGGGCTTTTTGTTTTCGTTCCCAATTACGTGATCACGACATGCGCCATGGGTCGCTGGCCGATTTTTGCTGACTGTTCAAGGAATTAGAGCGCAGTTTTCGCCTGCGTTGGGGCAAAACAGCGGCTAAAAACCAAGGTTTTTTCTGTCTTTTTGGTCGCTGGACAGCAAAAGGCCGGGCGCTGGGCCCGGCCTTTCATCGTTGAGTTGGTCTGCCGGCGTCAGTTGCTGGCGACGGTGATCAGCGGCGTGATGCGGCGGATGGTGACGCGACGGTTTTCGCGTTCTGCCGCTTCGGTGCGGATCTTGAGGTAGCGTTCGCCATAGCCCTGGGTCGCCAGGTTTTCCGGCGGCACGCCATAGAAGTCGCTCAGGATGCGCGCCACGGTGGCGGCGCGTAGGTCCGACAGGCCCAGATTGGAGATTTCCGAGCCCACAGCATCGGTGTGGCCTTCGATGAGGAAGGTTTCACCGGGGTTGTTGGCCAGCAGGGCCAGCATGGCGTTGGCGACGCTGGACAGCGCTCCGACCTGGTCGCGGCCGATGGTGGCTGCGGCAGTATCGAAGGTCAGGCCGCCGACTTCGAGCTTGCGCACGCTGTCGCGGACACGGGACGAACGCTTCACCTCGTCGATCGAATAGAGGCGGGCAACCTGCTCAACCGGCGGCTGGGCGAAGAAGACTTCCACTTCGTTCTCGTCGGCGAATTTGGCGTCGAGAACGTAATCCCGAACCGGGATATTCAGGCGTAGCGGCGGCAGGTCTTGGCCCGGGTCACGCCAAGTGTTCAGGTCGTTGTCGTAGCGGTCGTCGAAATAGGCCAGCACATATTCACGGCCTGCCGGGTCGATACGCGAACGGCGCAGGATATCGCCGTTGCGATTGCGGACGGTCACGATCTGGCTGCCATCCGGGCGGCTGATGGTTTCACGCACCCGGCCATTGCTCAGATTTTCGTAGAAGATCTCGTCCTGCTGCGGATTGTAGAACCGGTCGGTATCCTGACCGATCGAGTTGACGATCAACTGCGTGCCAACCTGCATGATGACCTGGGTGATCGCTTCGCCCGTGGTCAGCGCCTGCACATTATTTTGCTGCACATTGACGTTGTTCTGCTGCACGTTCACGTCGACATTGGTGACCGAATTGTCGACCGTGTTGTTCTGGGTGTTGTTGGTCGTATTGTTGGTGACGTTGTTCGTCGTGCTATTGTTGACGACATTGTTGTTGACCACGGTCTGGTTGATGATCGTGACATTCTGCGGCAGTTGCTGGGGCGCTTCCTGCTGCTGGATCACCAGTTCAGCTGGGGTGATGGCCGTGCCCTGTTCTTCCACCACCGAGATCATCGGCTCGGCCTTGAGGTCCTGAATGGACTGGGCCTGGGCGGACTGGTCGTCAACCGGGGGCGGGGCCAGGGGCGTGGTGTCGACCGGCTGCGCAGGCTGCTCGGCGGCGCCTGGGGCGGCCACTTCAGCATCCTTGGCACTGTCGAGTACTGGTGCAACCTGGTCTGCGGTGATGCCGGGCGGCAGCTCTTCAATGGCTTCAGCCGGGGCATCCACCACCACTTCAGCCGGGGCATCTACCACAGGCTGATCGGCCGGCGGGGGCGCTACGGGTTCAGCAGCGGGCGGCGCGACGGGCGCAGCCGGTTCGGGCAGGCTCGGTACGGTGGGCAGGCTCAGGCCATAGGTGGCCAGGCAGGCATTGATGTCGTTCTGGCCGATAGCGGCGCAGAGATTGGTAATCTCCTGCTGGGCGGCGTCCATCTTGGCCCGTGCAGCGGCGGCATCGCCACCGGAGAGCAGTTCGGCGACGGCGTCATTATAGAGATTGACCTGTTCCTGCAGGGCCGGCGCGATATCGGTCTGCGCTGCGGGTGCCTCGGGCACAGGCACTGGTGCCGGCGCGACCTGCTCCGGCGCGGGGGCAGGGGCGACCTCAACGGGAGCGGCAGGCTCGGCAGGAGCGGCAGGAGCCTCAACGGGGGCTTGAGCAGCAGCGGCGGCAGCCTCTGCGGCAGCTTTGGCTTCAGCGGCCTGTGCGTCGGCGGCTGCCTGCGCGTCGGCTGCAGCCTGAGCATCGGCGGCTGCCTGTGCGTCAGCTGCTGCCTGGGCATCGGCAGCGGCTTGCGCCTCTGCGTCGGCGGCAGCCTTGGCTTCAGCTGCCTGTGCGTCTGCGGCCGCCTGAGCGTCGGCTGCGGCCTGTGCGTCAGCTGCTGCCTGTGCATCAGCCGCGGCTTGGGCCTGTGCGTCTGCGGCAGCTTTGGCTTCAGCGGCCGCCTGAGCTTCAGCTGCGGCCTGTGCGTCAACCTGCGGGTCGACGGGCGCGGCAGCGGGAGCTGCGCCGCTCGACAGCGCAGCGACACACTCGTCGATGCTGGAATAGCCGTTGACGATGCAAAGTTCGGTCAGAGTGCCTTGTGCGGCTTCGAGCGCGGCTGCGTCACCGGACGCCTGGGCGGCTGCATAGGCCTGATAGGCAGCGACGAGATCGCCATCCTGCGCACGCACGGTCAGGGGCATCAGGGCCATGAGGCCGATGCTGGTGCCGGTCAGGAGCCAGTTTCTAAGGCGCATTGTTCTTTTCCTTTATGTCGATTGACACTTGAGCCCAGCATCGCGAGGCCAGCCTGAACGCAAACTGAATGGATCGGCCAGCCGCCGTGGCAATGCAATTACCCCGTAAGCCCCGAAACGCCTGGGGTATGCGATGGTTCCGCTTCGGGCGCTGCAGACCGTGACGTCCCGATCATGGCGCCAATACGGCGAAGTGGACGGATCGGGGCGGTGTAGCGCTGGTGAGGCGCAGACGATCATGGTACGGCCAAAGGATGCAACAGGCGGTCGATACGCTCACCATTCCGACGCAAGGGCCGGGGCTCTATGAGTTCACCGACGCTCTGCGCCGGTTCGTGACCGATGCCGACGTGGCGACCGGGCTGATAACGGCCTTTGTGCGCCACACCTCGTGCTCGCTGTTGATCCAGGAAAATGCCGACGCGGACGTGAAAATCGATCTGGACGGCTTTTTCAAGCGGCTCGTGCCGGAGGGTATGGACTGGCTGGTCCACACCACCGAGGGACCGGACGATATGCCAGCGCATATCAAGGCGGCGTTGACGCAGACTTCCATCGGCATACCGGTGGTTGAGGGGCAGCCGGTGTTTGGCATCTGGCAGGGGATTTATCTTTTCGAGCACCGCCGTCGCCCGCATGGGCGCGAGGTGGTGCTGCATCTTATCGGAGATCGTTGATGGATTTGACGGCGATGCTGGCCTATTGGCCCTTCGTGCTGGGGCTGATGGCGACGGGAGTGGTGTCGGGCATCGCTGCCGGACTGCTGGGCATCGGGGGCGGGGCGATCATCGTGCCGGCGCTGAGCACGGCGCTGCTGCTGCTCGGCTATGACAGCGATGTGGTGCAGCATGTGGCGGTGGGCACCTCGCTCGCCATCATCATCCCCACCGGCATCATGAGTGCCCGGGCGCATTACAAGCGCGGCGCGCTGGACCTCAAGGTGCTGCGGTTATGGACGCCGTTCATCGTCGCCGGGACCTTTATCGGCGGGCTGATGGCCGGATATTTCTCCGGCGACGTGCTACGCATCGTGTTTGCCATCATGGCCTTCGTCATCGCCGGCAATATCGTCTTCGCCTTCCAGACCAAATTGATGGGTCACCTCAAAAGCTCGAACCCGACGCATCGGGCCTCGGCCTTTGTGGTGGGCTATATCTCGTCGCTGATGGGGATTGGCGGTGGTTCGCTGACGGTGCCGACGCTGGTGGCGTTCGGCGCGACCATGCATGCGGCTGTGGGGACCTCAGCGGCCGTTGGGGTAGCGATTGCCGTGTCCGGCACGCTGGGCTTCATCATTTCGGGTTGGGGCGCCACGGGGCTTCCTCCGCTCAGCCTGGGCTATATCAATCTGGTGGCGCTGGTGCTGGTCGCCGTGCTGGCCGCAGTATTTGCCCCACTGGGCGCGGCGCTGGCGCATCGGCTGGACCAGAAGACGCTGAAATATGTCTTCGCCACCTTCCTCGTGATCGTGGGCCTCAACATGCTGTGGAAGGTGGTGATGGGGTAGCGATACCCTAGCCACCAAAACAAAACCCCGCTGGCGCGGGGTTTTGCTGGATCAGGTTGGTGGGGACGGGTGACTACGGTATTTCCGTCCGTCCCCACCGACCCAGCCCCCTCGGAAGGGGTATGGGTGTTACTTCTTGGTGTCTTCCAGTTCCCACTGGACGACAACGTTGATTGCAAAGGCCAATTCGCCCGCCTCGACCGGAACCGGAGCGCTGGCAGCCATATCGGCCCGGGCATACATGGGGTAGGGCTGGGGCTGATTGTAGCCCTGGGTCTCGGAAATCGACTCAATCTCATCAAGTCGGCCACCAGCAGCGGTGGCATAAAGCTCGGCCTTGGCGCGGGCATCGGCAAAAGCGGCCTTGCGGGCCTCGTCATAGAGGGCGGAGGGATCGGCGACGGCAAAGCTCACGCCGTTGATGGTGTTGGCGCCGACGGTCACCGATTTGTCGAGAATGGTTCCCAGTGCGTCGAGCTGGCGCACGGCGACGGTCACAGTGTTGCTGACCTGGTAGCCGTTGATCTTGGGCGGCAGGGTGTAGCCATTGTCGTCGCGCGCGTCGCTATAGACATAGTTGGGGTTGACCGAGAAGCCCGAGGTCTGGATGTCGCGGGCTTCGATGCCGGTGGCCTTGAGGGCGGCGATCAGCTCGGCCATCGCGGCCGTGTTGGCGTCGAGCGCTTCGCGGGCGGTGGCGCCCTGCGTGGTCACGCCGGAGCTGATCTGCGCCATATCCGGGGCTGCCATGACCTCGCCGCGCCCCTCAATGCTGATGGTGCCGGCATAGGCGGGGAGCGCCAGACCGGCGACAAGGGCGAAAGGAACAAGGGCAGCAAGGTGGCGCATGATAGACTCCATCTGGTTGTGAGGGACTAATCCCCATCCATTGCGTCAGTATTGCGGCGCAGCTGAACCGAACTTGAACGGCGCTGTGGACATTGGTTCATCGCCAAAAGTATGACTTATGAGACTTGCGTTTAGAGGCGGCGGTGGGTACTCACTGCCCTGACATTTTAGGGGCGGAACATGGGCGACAGGCATTATCCCGACGGTACTCTGGTGGGGCGCGCCCGCGTTCCGGGCCATGCGCATCCTCGTATCGTCACGGTCCGCGATGGCGATCTGATCGATATCACGGCCCGTGGTTTTGCCACGGTGCGCGATATTGCCGAGAGCGGCAATGCGGCCCAGCACGTACAGAGTGCAACCGGCAAAAACCTCGGCAGCGTTGCGGCAGTGCTGGCAAATTCGGCCTCCGTAAGCCCTGACAGCGCCCTGCCAAGCCTGCTGTCGCCCATCGATTTGCAGGCGATCAAGGCTTCGGGGGTGACCTTCGTCGTTTCCCTGCTGGAACGCGTGATCGAAGAGCAGGCGCGTGGCGATAAATCGCGTGCCGATGCGCTGCGCGGGGAGATTCTCGAGCTGATCGGCATGGATTTGTCCGAGCTGGTGCCGGGGTCGGACGCGGCGATGAAGGTCAAGGCGGCGCTGATCGAGAAGGGCGTGTGGAGCCAGTATCTCGAAGTGGGGATCGGGCCGGACGCCGAGATCTTCACCAAGGGACAGCCAATGAGTTCAGTGGGTTATGGCGCCGAGGTGGGATTGCATCCGGTGTCGAGCTGGAACAATCCGGAGCCGGAAGTGGCGCTGGTGGTGACCAGCAAGGGCGAAATCATCGGCGCGACTTTGGGCAATGACGTCAATCTGCGCGACGTCGAGGGCCGCTCGGCGCTGCTGCTGGGCAAGGCCAAGGACAATAATGCCTCGGCTTCGCTGGGGCCGTTCATCCGCCTGTTCGACGGCGATTTTACGCTGGAAACGGTCAAGCAATCCGAGATTGCGCTGCGGGTCGAGGGCGAGGACGGCTTCGTGCTGGACGGGCATTCCTCGATGAGCCAGATCTCGCGAACCCCGGAATCCCTGGTGGCTGCGACCATTGGCGGGCATCACCAATATCCTGATGGGCTGGTGCTTTACCTGGGCACGATGTTCGCTCCGGTGAAGGATCGCGGCGGCGTCGGCAAGGGCTTTACCCACAAGCTCGGCGACGTGGTTGCCATCTCGACTTCGACGCTGGGCACCCTATCTAACAGGGTGAACCTCTCCACCAAATGTCCGCCCTGGACCTATGGCGCCAGCCATTTGCTGCGCGACCTGGCCAAGGCCGATCTTCTTTAGCTCCCTCCGAAAGGCACTCCCAAATGGCTGAATTGCACAAGAATCTGATCAATGGCGAATGGGTGGGTTCCGACGGGATCGAGAACATCAATCCGTCGAATACCGCTGAAGTTGTGGGGGTTTACGCCCGCGCTACCGTCGAAGACACCAAGCAAGCCATTGCTGCTGCCAAGGCTGCATTCCCGGCCTGGTCGCGTTCGGGCATTCTGGAGCGTCATGCGATCCTCAGCAAAGCCAGTCAGGAAATCCTGCAACGCAAGGCAGAGCTTGGGGAATTGCTCAGCCGTGAGGAGGGCAAGACCCTGCCCGAGGGCATCGGCGAGGTGACCCGCGCGGCGCAAATCTTCGATTTTTTCGCAGGCGAAGTCTTGCGGCAAGCTGGCGAAGTTCTTGCGTCTGTCCGCCCCGGCGTGGGTGTGGAAATCACCCGTGAGCCGGTCGGGGTGATCGGCATCATCACGCCGTGGAATTTCCCGATCGCCATCCCGACCTGGAAGATCGCGCCGGCGCTGGCCTATGGCAATACCGTGGTGATCAAGCCGGCCGATCTGGTGCCGGGCTCGACCTGGGCGATTGTCGATATCCTGGTGCGGGCCGGCCTGCCCAAGGGTGTGCTTAACCTGGTGATGGGCAAGGGCTCGGTGGTCGGCCAGACCATGCTCGACAGCAAGGACGTCAACGCCATCAGCTTCACCGGCTCGGTGGGCACCGGCAAGCGCGTTGCGGCGGCTTCGATTGAGCATAACCGCAAGTTCCAGCTTGAGATGGGCGGCAAAAACCCGACCGTGGTGCTCGACGACGCCGACCTCAAGGCCGCCGTCGAGAGCGTGGCACAGTCGGCGTTTTTCTCGACCGGGCAGCGTTGCACGGCATCGTCGCGCGTCATCGTCACCGAAGGCATCCACGACAAGTTTGTCGAGGCACTGGCCGAGCGGACGCGCAATCTGCGGGTCGGTCATGCGCTGGACGCGAATTCCGAAATCGGGCCGGTGGTTGACCCCAGCCAGCTCAAGCAGGACACCGACTATATCGCCATCGGCAAGGCCGAAGGCGCCAAGCTGGTGGCCGGTGGCGAATTGGTGAAGTCGGCGACCGAAGGCTATTTCCTGCAGCCGACGCTGTTTACCGAAGCGACCAATTCGATGCGCATCAGCCGCGAAGAGATCTTCGGGCCGGTGGCTTCGGTCATCCGGGTCAAGGATTATGACGAAGCACTGGCCACGGCCAATGACACCGAGTTCGGCCTCAGCGCCGGCATCGTCACCACCTCGCTGAAATATGCGACGCATTTCAAGCGCAATGCCGAAGCCGGTATGGTGATGGTCAACGTGCCGACCGCCGGCGTCGATTTCCACGTGCCGTTCGGGGGCCGCAAGGGCTCGAGCTACGGCCCGCGCGAGCAGGGCAAGTATGCGGCGGAGTTCTTCACCGTGGTGAAGACGGCTTACACCGCAGCCGGCTAATCCGCGCTGCGATGAGTTTGACCCTCGGGCCCGGCCCGAGGGTTTTTTTATGCCCGAGCGTTTTCACATAGCGGACCAGCCACTTAGTGGCTGGCGAAGCAGAGCATTCTCTCCCATTGTGGGCTTGGTTCGGCCACATGGCGGAGCTAGAGGCGATGTGAAGCGGGAGAGTGCGTAATGGCTGAGCGAATGTCCGTGCTGGCACCGTTTAAGCACGAGACCTTCCGGCTGCTGTGGACGGCGACGCTGGTATCGAATCTGGGCGGGCTGGTGCAGTCGGTGGGCGCCGGCTGGATGATGACCACGCTGACGGACTCGCACAACATGGTGGCGCTGGTGCAGGCGTCGACCACGCTGCCGATCATGGTATTTTCCTTGGCCTCGGGTGCGCTGGCCGATAATTTCGACCGCCGCATCGTCATGATCATCGCCCAGATCGGGCTGGCGCTGGTTTCGGCGGTTCTGGCGGTGATGGCGTTCATGGGGCTGCTGACGCCCTGGCTGTTGCTCAGTTTTACCTTTCTCATCGGCTGCGGCACGGCGTTGTTCAACCCGTCCTGGCAGGCTTCGATGGGCGATATCGTGCCCCGGCACGACCTGCCGGGCGCGGTGACGCTCAACGCCATGGGCTTCAACATGATGCGCAGCGTCGGCCCCGCGGTTGGCGGGGTGATCGTGGCGCTGGCCGGTGCGGCGGCCGCCTTCGCGCTCAATGCGCTGAGCTATCTGCCGCTGACGGTGGCGCTGCTGCGCTGGAAGCCGGATTACGTGCCAAACCGGCTGCCGCGCGAAGATTTCGGCAGCGCCATCCTGGCGGGGCTGCGCTATGTGTCGCTGTCGCCAAACCTGACGACGGTGCTGTTTCGCAGCTTCCTGTTCGGGCTGGCTGCGGTGTCGATTTTGGCGCTGCTGCCTTCGGTGGCGAGTGAATATGTGGGCGGCGGCCCGATGGTCTATGGCACGCTGCTGGGCTGCTTCGGGCTGGGGGCGATTGGCGGCGCGTTTCTCAATGGCCGTATTCGCGAGCGGTTCAGCAATGAAGTGATCGTGCGGTTCGCCTGTGCCGGCTTTGCCATCAGTTGCGTGGGGCTCGGGCTGAGCCGCGATCCGCTGCTGAGCCATCTGGCGCTGCTGCCCGCGGGCGGCTGCTGGGTGCTGGCGATGTCGCTGTTCAATGTCTCGATCCAGCTGTCGTCGCCGCGCTGGGTGGTGGGGCGGGCTCTCTCGCTGTATCAGACCGCCACGTTCGGCGGCATGGCGATGGGTAGCTGGGTCTGGGGAGCCAGCGCGGATGGCTTCGGGCTGGGGGCCGCCCTGGTGATGGCGAGCCTGGTGCTGCTGGTGTGTGGGCTGGTCGGGTTCCGGCTGCCGCTGCCGGAGTTCAATTCGCGGGACCTCAACCCGCTCGACACCTTCAATGAGCCGGTCCTGAAACTCGATATGCGACCGCGCAGCGGGCCGATCATGGTGATGATCGATTATCGCATCGCCCAGGAAGACATTCCGCGCCTGCTCTCGCTGATGGCGGCGCGGCGCCGCATCCGTATCCGCGACGGGGCCAGGCAATGGGCGCTGCTGCGCGATCTTGAACATCCCGATATCTGGACCGAGTCCTATCACGTGCCGACCTGGATCGACTATGTGCGGCACAATCTGCGGCGCACCAAGGCGGATGCGGAGAATAGCGAGCAGCTGCGGGCGCTGCATCGGGGGACCGAGCCGCCGAAGGTGCATCGGCTGATCGAACGGCAGACGGTGCCGCTGAGCGATGATACGCCGTTAAGGGATATTCCGGAGGTTTGAGGGGGCACCCCTCAGACGTGTAGAGATTTGGCCCACCCACGATGTCACCCCGGCCTTGAGCCGGGGCCCAGCCTGAAATGGAACCGGTGGCTGGATCTCAGGATGGGTCCCGGCTCAAGGCCGGGATGACACCGCGTTTTGGGGTGGGATGGTGCTCACCCGTGGGTTTACGCCACCTGGGCGAAGCGTTCGTCGAAGGCGTAGCCGGCGCCGCGGACGGTGCGGATCGGGTCGGTGTCCTTGCCGCGATTGATGGCGCGGCGGAGGCGGCCGATATGCACGTCGACGGTGCGCTCATCAACATAGACGTCATTGCCCCAGACGCCATCGAGCAATTGTTCACGCGAATAGACGCGGCCGGGGTGGCGCATCAGATATTCGAGCAGGCGATATTCGGTGGGGCCGAGATGGACGTCGCGGCTGGCGCGGCGGACGCGGTGGGTGGTGCGGTCGAGTTCGAGATCACCAACCTTGAGCGCAGCAGTAACCAGATTGGGATTGGCGCGGCGCAACAGCGCGTGGATGCGGGCCATCAGTTCGGGGACCGAGAAGGGCTTGACCACATAGTCGTCGGCCCCGGTGGCGAGGCCCCGGACGCGCTCTTCTTCCTCGCCGCGGGCGGTGAGCATGATGATCGGCACGCGGGCGGTTTCCTCGCGGGCGCGGAAGCGTCGGCACAGTTCGATGCCGGAGATTTCGGGCAGCATCCAATCGAGCAGGATCAGGTCGGGCAGCTTGTCCTGGACCGCCTGCTGGGCCTCGTCGCCGGTTTCGGCGGTGACGACGGCAAAGCCTTCGGCTTCCAGATTATAGCGCAGCAGGATGGCGATATCGCCTTCGTCTTCGACAACGAGAATGGTGGCGGGCATGGGGGGCTCCCCTTGGGCCGGCGCGCCGGCGTTCGATTTGTATCTCCCTCCCCCTTGAGGGGAGGGCTGGGGAGGGGGTGGTTTGGCGGGTCACTGATGGACCCCCACCCCCGACCCCTCCCCTCAAGGGGGAGGGGAGGAAAGGCCGATCAGGCCTTGAGCTGGGTGCGTTGCAGTTCCTGGACTTCGCTGGTGAGCTGCTTGCCGGTCTGCAGGTAATAGGCGCGCTCGGCGATGTTGGTGGCGTGGTCGCCGATGCGTTCGAGGTTTTTGGCGCAGAACAGCAGATGGGTGCAGGGCGTGATGTTGCGCGGGTCTTCCATCATGTAGGTCAGCAGCTCACGGAACAAAGACGTGTGCATGGCATCGACCTCGTCGTCGCGGTTGCACACTTCGATGGCGGCGGCGGCGTCGCGGCTGGCATAGGCGTCCAGCGCATCCTTGATCTGGCGCAGCACCAAGGCCGTCATGTTCTTGACGCCGTTATAGAAGCTGGGCTGCAGATTGAGGCCTTCGAGCTTGAGCGAGCGGCGGGCCAACTGCTTGGCCATGTCGCCGACGCGTTCGAGGTCATTGGCGACGTGGATGGAAGTGATGATGGCGCGCAGGTCGGACGCCATGGGCTGGCGGCGGGCGATCATCGAGACGGCCATTTCGTCGATCTGGCGCTGCATGTCGTCAATGCGCTGATCGGCGATGATGGTGAGGTCGGCCAGCTCGCGGTCGAGCTTGAGCAGGGCCTTGGTGCCGTTCTCGATGGCGACTTCAACCTGGCCGCCCATCTCGGCGATGGATTGGGCCAGTTGCGTCAGCTCGTCGCTATAGGCGGTAACGATATGGTCGGTGCCAGTCGGGGACATGGGTAATTCCTCTTAGGGCGCGGGCGTTAGCCGATGCGGCCCATGATGTAATCCTGGGTCTGCTTGTTGACCGGATTGGTGAAGATGTCTTCGGTGACGCCTTCCTCGATCAGATTGCCCAGATGGAAGAACGCGGTCTTCTGGCTGACGCGGGCGGCCTGCTGCATCGAGTGGGTGACGATGACGATGGTGTAGTTTTCGCGCAGCTCGTCGATCAGCTCTTCGATGATGGCGGTGGCGATGGGGTCCAGGGCCGAGCAGGGCTCGTCCATCAGGATGACTTCGGGACCGACGGCAATGGCGCGGGCGATGCAGAGACGCTGCTGCTGGCCACCGGACAGACCGGTGCCGGGCTCGTTGAGGCGATCCTTGACCTCGTTGAACAGGCCCGCCTTGCGCAGCGAGTTGACGACGATTTCGTCGAGGTCGGTCTTGGAGCGGGCGAGGCCGTGGATTTTGGGGCCGTAGGCGACGTTTTCGTAGATCGACTTGGGGAAGGGATTGGGCTTCTGGAACACCATGCCGATGCGGGCGCGCAGTTCGACCACGTCGAGGCTGGGATCGTAAATGTCTTCGCCGTCGAGCTTGATGACGCCGCCGACCTTGGCGCCGTCAATGGTGTCGTTCATGCGGTTGATGCAGCGCAGGAAGGTGGACTTGCCGCAGCCGGAGGGGCCGATGAAGGAGGTGACGGCGCGGTCGGGAATGTCGATCGAAATGCCGAACAGGGCCTGCTTGGCACCGTAATGCACGGTGACGTCGCGGGCGGTGAGGCGGATCGGGCGGTCGAGGGCGTCGATGGGGTTCATTGCGCTATTCACTGATTGCTGGGTCATCTTAACCGTGCTGGCGACCATATCCATTTGGGATGTCCTTTAGCTAGGCGCGCTTTTCGAGGCGCGAGCGCAGGTAGATGGCAACGCCGTTGAGGCAGATCATCACGGCAAGCAGGACCATGATGGCGGCGGCGGTGCGGGGTTCGAAGAAATTGCGGTTTTCATTGCCCTGCCAGAGGTAAATCTGCACCGGCAAGGCAGTGGCCTGATCGAAGGGGGTCATCGGCACCTGGGCGACGAAGGCCTTCATGCCGATCAGCAGCAGCGGCGCGGTTTCGCCCAAAGCATGGGCGACGCCGAGAATGGTGGCGGTCAGGATCGAGGGGAAGGTGACCGGCAGCACGTGATGGAACACCATCTGGGTCTTGGAGGCACCCATGCCGAGCGCAGCCTGGCGCAGAGCCGGGGAGACGCCAAGCAGCGCGCCGCGCGTGGCGATGATGATGGTGGGCAGCGTCATCAAAGTGAGCACCAGACCGCCGACGATGGGGGCGGAGATCGGCAGATGCATCCAGTTGATGAACACGGCGGCGCCGAGCAGGCCGAAGACGATGGAGGGCACGGCGGCGAGGTTGTTGATATTGACCTCGATGAAATCGGTCAGCCGGGATTTGGGCGCGAATTCTTCGAGGTAGATGGCGCTGGCGACCCCGATGGGCACGGCCAGAACGATGACGATCAGCATCATCCACAGGGTGCCGACGAAAGCCCCAAGCAGGCCGGCGGAGGCAGGCGCGGCGCGGCTATCGACATTGGTGAAGATCGACCAGGCAAAGCCGTTGGAGACGGTGCCGTTTTCCTCAAAGATATCGATGAGGGCGCGGGCGGCCGGGGTGAGCTGCTGCTGGGCGTCGCCGAGCGAGCGGTCGATATTGCCCTTGATCCAGTTGGCGGCATTGGCCGAGGCGAGCAGGTCGACTTCGACGGTCTGGCCGAGCAAGGAGGGATCGGCGACGAACATCTCGCGCACTTGATGGCGGGCGTTGGTTTCGGCGATGGTGAGCAGGGCCTTGGTGTCGATCTCGTAGCCGGCGGGAGCAGCTTGGCGGAGGCTTGCCTCGATCACCTTGTTCCAGTTGAGCAGGGCCAGATCGCGCTGCCATTTGAGATTGGCGGCGCGGAAATCGGCGTCGGACTGGCCATCGACGCGGACCGGGGCGGGGTCGATATCGATGATTTCCGGATCATAGGTGATGGCGAGGTGCAGATTGGCCTGGGTGAAGGCCGGGATGCCTTTGCGCAGCACATCGGTGAACAGCAGGGCGACAAAGCCCAGCGCCAGAATGACGGCGGCAAGACCAAGGCCACGGAAAATGGCCTCGCTGCGGTGGCGGCGCTGCAGGCTGGCGCGAATGCGCTTGGTGCGTTCGGCGGAGGCAGCGGCGGTGGTGGCGAGCATGTCGGTCATGACTATTCGTACTGCTCCCGGAAGCGGCGGACGATGTAGAGGGCGACGATATTGAGGCCCAGCGTGATGACGAACAGCGTCAGGCCGAGGGCAAAGCCGACCAGCGATTGCGGTCCGGCGAAATCGGTATCGCCGGTGAGCTGATTGACGATGGAGACGGTGATGGTGGCGACCGGCTCGAAGGGGTTGCCGCGCAGCACCGGCGAATTGCCGGCGGCGAGCACCACGATCATGGTTTCGCCGACGGCGCGACTGACGGCCAGGAGGAACGCGCCGACAATGCCGGGCAGGGCAGCGGGCAGCAGCACATTGCGGATGGTTTCGGATTTGGTGGCGCCCAGGCCATAGGCGCCGTCGCGCAGGGTGCGCGGCACCTGATTGAGAATGTCATCGCTGAGCGAGGAGACGAAGGGGATGATCATCACCCCCATGACGATACCGGCGGTGAGAGCGCTGGTGGCGTTGATCGAGAGACCCATCAGATTGCCGGTGTCGCGCAGCATGGGACCGACGGTGGCCAGGGCGATGAAGCCGAAAACGATGGTGGGAATGCCGGCGAGGATTTCGATGGCCGGCTTGGCAAAGCTGCGCAGCCGGCGCGGGGCATATTGGCTGAGATAGATCGCGGCCATCAACCCGATCGGCACCGCCACCAGCATGGCGATGGCGGTAATCATCAGCGTGCCGACCAGCAGCGGCAGCAGGCCATAGCTGCCCCAATTGCCCGCCGAACCGGCATTGTTGGGGTTCCACACCGTGCCGAAGAAGAACTCGTGCGGGGGGATGAAGGTGAAGAATTTATAGGCCTCGGTGACCAGCGAGGCGACGATGCCCACCGTGGTCAGGATGGCGACGGCGGAACAGGCGAGCAGCGCCAGATTGATGATGCGCTCGACGGCATTGCGGGCACGCAGGCGGGCGGTGATGCGGCTGCGGGCATAGAGCAGCGCCACGACACCAGCCACGGCAGCGGCGCCGGTGACCAGGAGGAAACAAGTGAAATTGAAGCCGCGCAGCGCTTCGCCGGCGGCCTGCTCAAACGGCTGGATGGTGCCGGCGACGCCATAACCGGAGGCCAGCTGCTGGATGCGGATGATGGTGGTGTTCAGCCCGGTCTGGTCGAGCGCCTGCAGGGTGTCGACCGGGATCTGGGAGACGATGAAATCGCGGGTAATGCCGTCGCCGAGCCAGGCCCAGATGGCGACGATGAACAAAGCCGGCACCAGCGCCCAGATGGCGACATAGGAGCCGTGATATTGCGGGCGGGAGTGGATCTTGACGCCATCGGCGGTGGCCAGATTGCGACTGCGGGACCAGCCGGACTGGTAGGCCAGACCCAGCAGCACCAAGAGCAGGGCGGCAATGATCAGCGAATTCATCGATATGTGCCCCTGCTGAGGAAGAAATGGGCCGCGCCTGGTGGCGCGGCCCGGAAGTCGAGTTTACTGAGCGCCGGCGTCGAAGGCGGCGAGGACTTCAGCCGTGGCTTCGTCGGTCTGCGGGATCAGGCCAGCGGCTTCGAGCGTGCCACCGGCACCAGCCATCTGCTCGGACATGAAGAAGTGGACATATTCTTCAATGCCGGGGATCACGCCGATATGCTGGCCCTTGACGTAGAAGTACAGCGGACGGCTGACCGGATATTCGCCGGCAATGACGCTCTCATTGGAAGGCACCACGCCGTTGACGGTGGCAACCTTGAGGGTGTCCTTGTTCTGGTCATAGAAGCTGAGGCCGAACACGCCGACAGTGTCGGGGTTCGAGGTCAGGCGGGCCAGGGTTTCGGTGTAGTCGCCGGAGATTTCGATGACGACGTCCTGACGGAAAGTGGTCAGCGCGGCGGTCTTTTCTTCGGCGGTCAGGCTCTCGGGCAGGCCGGCTTCTTCGGCGCCAGCGTCGACAACTTCGAGCTGGAACACTTCACGAGTGCCGTGATTGGTGCCCGGGATGGCCAGCGAGATGGCCTGGTCGGGGAGCGACGCATCGATCTCGGACCAGCGGGTGTAGGGATTGTCGACCAGGGCGCCATCGACCGGAACCTTGGCGGCAATGGCCTTGTAAACCTGGACCGGGGTCAGGGCGAAATCGGGGCCATTGGCCGACGAGGCAAAGACGATGCCGTCATATCCGAACTGGATTTCGCGGATATCGGTGACGCCAGCGGCGATGCAGGCGTCGCGCTCGCTGTCCTTGATCGGGCGGGAGGCATTGGCGATGTCGATGGTGTTGTCGCCGGTGCCTTCGCAGAACTGCTTGAGACCGCCGCCCGTGCCGCCCGAACCGACGACCGGAGTCTTGAACTCGGGGAACACGGCGCCAAATTCTTCAGCCACGATGGAGGCGAAGGGCAGCACGGTGGACGAGCCGGCCACCTGGATGGTGTCGCGCGACTGGGCGAAGGCAGGCGTGGCGAAAGCGGCAAGTGCGATGACAGCGGCGCTGGCGAAAAGTGCAGGCTTCATGGGAATTTCCCTTTTCCGAATTCAGTTCAAACCTGGCGGGTTGATCCGGTGGTTCAGTCCCGGCACCGCCCTTTGACGCGGCGGACCATAGGAGCGGCACGCGACAGTTTTATTGCGGTTGCGTGACGGGTTTGTGACGGGCTAGTCCGTTGAATTTGAAGGGAAATTTCCGGAACAAGACGGGTTGGTGACGGCTTTGTGACGGTTGGATGTGACGGAAAAGGTGAGTCTTGGGGTGGTTTTTAGGGCTGGGATAGCGCCGCCGCTGCTTCACCACCCGGACAAGCCGGGTGGTGAAGCAGCAATCAATCCCAAGCGGGCGCGGTGGCCGGGTTGATGCGGCGGGCGCCGCGATCGACGGTAGCGATGAGGGCCATATCGGCGTCGGTCAGCGTTACCTGCTGGGCGGCGAAATTGCTGGCGAGGCGTTCGCGCTTGCTGGAGGCGGGAATGGCGGCGAGGCCGCGCGCCAGGGCAAAAGCAATGGCGAGCTGTTCGACCGTGCAATTCTTGGCGGCGGCCAGCTTCTCCAGCACGGGGTCGCCCTTGAGCGTGCCCTTGGCAATCGGCTGATAGGCAGTGACCGGAATGCCGGCGCTGTCGCAGAAATCCACCAGCTTGCGGTTTTGCAAATAGGGGTGGCATTCCACCTGATTGGTGGCGAGGACGCCCTTGCCCAAAATGGCCTCGGCCTGCTGCAGCAGGGCAATGGTGAAATTGGACACGCCGATGGTTTTGGTCAGGCCTAGCGCCTGCGCTTCGGCGAGCTGTTCCAGGTAGACCGGCTGCGGCACTGCATCATGCGGCGAAGGCCAGTGGATCAGGGTGAGATCGACAGCATCGACGCCGATGGTATCGAGGCTTTGGCGCAGCGACGGGATCAGCTTGCCGGCAGCAAAATTGGGCATGTCGATCTTGGTGGTGATGAAGATATCGGCGCGAGACAGGCCGGACTGGCGGATGGCTTCGCCGCATTCGCGCTCGGTATCGTAGCTCTGGGCGGTATCGATGTGGCGGTAACCGATTTCGAGCGCGGCCAGAATCGCGGCGGTGCCTTCGGGGCCACGGCGGCCATAGGTGCCCAGGCCCATCAAGGGCATGCCGAATGAAGTTTTGTGCATGAAAGCTCCGTGCGAAAATGGAAGGGATGGTTGGGCGGGGGCCGGCTCAGCGCAGCAAGGGGCGCACTTCGGCTTGGATCTTGCGCATCAGCGGCAGGAAATTGGCGATCATCTGCGAGGTCGAGGCGCGGGCTGATTGGGCGCCGATATTGAGGGCGGCGACGGTCTGGCCCTGGGCATTGAACAGCGGCACGGCGATGGAGCAGAGGCCGAGTTCGAGCTCTTCATCAATGACGGCAAAGCCCTGAGCAGCGACCACGGCCAGCTCGGTGATAAGCGCCGGTAGATCGGCCTTGGTCTTGGCGGTATAGGCGATCAGCTCGGAGCGGTTCAGCACCTCATGCGCCACAGCGGCGGGCAGGGCGGCGAGCAGAATGCGGCCCATCGAGGTGCAATAGGCGGGCAGGCGGGCGCCGGCCCCCAGATTGATCGACATCACCCGGCGATAGGAGGCGCGGGCGATATAGAGGATTTCGGTATTGTCGAGCACCGCCGCCGAGGAGCTTTCGTTGATCTGGCTGGACAGTTCTTCGAGGAAGGGCTGGATCAGCCGGGGCAGCGGCGTGGCGGCGAGATAGGAATGGCCCAGATTGAGCACGCGCGGGGTGAGGCGGAAGAATTTGCCGTCATAACTGGCATAGCCAAGATGGACCAGCGTGAGCAGACAGCGGCGGGCGGTGGCGCGTTCGAGCCCGGTGCGGTTGGCCACATCGGTGATTGACTGGCTGGCATGTTCCTCATCGAAGCACTCGATGACCGAGAGCCCCTTGACCAGACCATTGATAATATCGCCTTCGCGCATGCGGACCTCCGGTGATGCCGAGCTTATAGCAGAAAGGGCGCTGGGCGAACACTGGTCGCAAGGCGCACTGAGATGGCGCGGTGCGGCGGGGTGGAGGAGGCTCCAAAAAAGGGTGCGTCACGCGCGGCTCAATCGCGTGCGGTGCGACTTCCCTCTTGCCAGTCTGTGTCACCCTGCTAAAGACGCGAGCGGGGGCCTATAGCTCAATGGTTAGAGCCGACCGCTCATAACGGTCTTTCCGGAACCTGACGGGTCCGCTAGGACGCTTTGGATATCAACCGGTTAGCTGTCATTTCGGTGGCGATCGGGTCCCTGCGGGGACAGAAACGGGGACAGATTGATCTCATCTCTTCCCTGCTACGAGCCTGCAGCTCAATTGGTTAGAGCCGTCCGCTCATAACGGTTGTTCTTGACCATTAAGGCGATTTGGGTTGTGTAGAGTTTCCAACGGCTTGGGGTAAATTCTCTGAGTCTCTTTCTCGACGTCCCGGTTAATATCCCGGCGATGTCGAATGGGGGGCGTGTAGCTCAATGGTTAGAGCCGAGTGCTCATAACACTCTGGTTGCAGGTTCGAGTCCTGCCGCGCCCACCAAAACCTCGCTAAACGAGGAGCAGACGCAATACCATGTCGATGGTCATCAGGGCGTCGTGTACGGTTTGCGCGACGATCGTGTCTCTACTATGTGCGAGGGCATCGAGCTTGGCGCGTTGGGCCTCAATTAAATCTGTCGCTTTATCGAGCACTACAACGTCGCCAGCAGACGAATTGCGAGCGCGCTTTCGGACAGCGAGCTTGTATCGGTCACGCCGAGTGACCTTTCCATCCTTAGGCAGTTGGTAGTTTTGCTGCGCCTGGACCTCGTCATCGGGCGCCACGACCCGCAACACCTGACTAACTAGCTCCCTGGCTGAATGCGCTGCTTGCCGCTGCGTGTCAGGCAGCGTCGATTTCGCGGCTCGCCATGCGCCCCGACGCATCTCAATGAAAGCCGGCGATAGCGCCCCCAAGGCAGCATCAAGCTCATCGAGTGCTCCTCGACGTAGTGCTTCGCGACCGGCATCGGTAATGATGCGCCAATTTTCGGGCTCGGCCATGTCGCTGTATGTAGGCACGATCAATCCAGCATCCTGCAGCTCGCGCGCGCATAGATGAGCTTGAGCTCTTTCTTCGATACGGAAGTCAACGCCCATGGCATTTTCGAGCCAGCCGGCGTTATGAGGAGTACCCACAACCGCCCCAATGTGAGCAGAACGAGATGCCGTCGAATATACCTGCAGCAGTCCCATCATGATATCGTAATCGATGAGGCGGCTACTCACGGAGACTGGGCCATCACTTCCGTCCGTCAAGATTTCGTCCTTGCGCGGCGTAGCCTGTGCGGACTTGGATAGTTGTCGAAAACAGCTTCTCCAATCGGTCCCTGCCAGGCCGCCGAGTCCTTCGAACGGAGCCGTGACCAGATGATCATGCCACCGATTTCAAAAGTCCGCCCATGTCCGCCAGACGTTCGGTCCCAGTCATACCCTGAAGGCCAAATTCGAGCTCGAATGGACGGTTCCCCGCTTGCGATCGCGTCCCGCAAAGCTTCTACCGCGCCGGTTCTGATTTGACCGGCTTCGTCCCGGATCACGATATTCAGGTAAGGGACGTTGAGAGGGCCAGACGGGCTTTCGACATCTGCAAAAAACGTAAGACGCGCATCGCCAAAACCGCTCAAATCCGGATTGAATTCCACCCTCACATGGACGTGCTGCAGGACTTCCAGATGCCCTGAAAGCACGACTTCCGGCCAAAACTCTCGTCGACTTCTAGAAGGAACGAGGTCACCGCGGGGAAAGCGACGCTCGATGTGGCTGATCTGAAGGTCAATCATTTTTGTGTTCTTCAAATGATCCAAGGTCTTTTGGTCCCATGGATCATCGTTATCCCATTCCGAGGCCGCAGGCCCTGGCGACGCCAATCGCTGTAACTTTCGGAACACCATTATCGGTCTCCATTCCATTTCAAGAATGGGTCAATGCCTCCCTCCTTCCAGTGGTCGGATGTGATCTTCAGAAGGTCGTAGGGTCCATTCACACGATGGCTAAAGGACGGCACGAAGTGGTCACCGGCGCGCATGACCTCCCACAAATAGCCTGTAAGGGCCGCAGACGCCTTCATGCGGGCATGATCTCTACTCAATTCATAATGTTCAAAGGGGCCAACGAGCACCTCAACGGAAGATACTATTGAGAGAGCATCGTGGTAGGGAACAAATCGGACATTATTCAAATCAAGAATCGCACGAGCGGCACGATTCTCACGATGCCAGTCAACGTCATCGCTGAAGCCATTGTTATTCGAACCTTCTGTGACCTGCAATTTGCCCATCGGCACGCCGTTGTAGAAGATACGATATGTTCTTCCGAGCTCCGGCCCGTCACTCACGATATCTTTCACCAGAGTATCTGCCGTCTCCTCGATCGTCCAAGGATCGGCAACTTCGCGGTTCATCATGGTGCCGAAGTATTCGAACCCCTCAAAAACCGCCCGGACACCGGCCGTGGCAAAGGATTCAAAGCCATTGTCCGTTACAGATACCGGTCGATCGTGCTCCGGAGGTAGCCGCTCTCCGCCTTCGAGCTGCTCAATTAGACGCTTATATTCTTTGTCTATACCGGCTTTTCCGAACATCTGCTGCCCCTCAGTTTTGCGGAGACTTTGTCGACCAACTCACTTGACGTCAATAAGCGCCATAGGGGCTAACGAACCATCGTTAGCCCCTTCTCACTGGTTGCCGGTTCAAGACTGGCCGGGCCCCACCACCGCCGTTGAGAACCCCATACGAGCAAGTCGGTTTTCCGGCCTGCAAAGCCCTGGCTCCCGCGAGCTGGGGCTTTTGCTTTCTCAAGCGGCCGAAGCCAATCATAGAAATCGGCGGGGTGGTGCGGGAGCGGGGTGGACAGCGGCGGCAGGCGCGATGCTCGCCCAGCCTCGGCCTGCCGCAGCAGGACGGGGTTGGAGCGCACGGCGCGACAGCCTGGCGCCGCCGTCCAGGTGCAGACGGGCCCCTAACCGCCATCTGGTGTGGGGTGTATCGCGGAGCGGTACGCCGTACCCCACGCCAGGTGGGCATCGGCGCCTGCGCCGACGGTTAGGGCGGCACCGACCTCCGACCCGGCCCGCCACCTCACGACTTTGTGAAAATTAGCCCCGGCCCTGTGCCCGCCGGAGTCGGACCCCTTGGCGTAGTGTCAGCATTGGTCGAACAGTAAAGAATCGTTGTTCGTTACATTGACATAATGACACGCTCACCCGATTCTTTTTCGGAGATCGCGGGATTAGCCAGGCATGGTGTCTAGACGCTTCGCGTCCGACCCCACCTGGCGAGGGGAGGGAAACCCTCCCCGTCGACCCCGCCCACCGCCGTCGGAGCCGTCGAGTATGAGCATCAGTCAGACCCGCCGCTTGTCGCACCAGATCAATATTGGCCTGACTGCGATCGAGGCCGAGCATGTAGATGCAGCGGCTCAAAGCGCTGGCGTAAGCCGGGCCGCATTCGCCCGGCGTCATGTGCTCGCCGCTGTTGGTCGGGTCGATACGACTTCGGCGCGCCGGGGCGGCACCGCGCTTCCGTCCGAAGACATTGCCGTCGTTGCCGCCCTTTCCGGGGATGTACGCCGCGCGACCGGAGCCACAGTGCAGCTTTCAAAAGCCCTTCGCTTGGCTGGCCACGCCGGCTTCCACGACCTAGCTGAACGCGTCGTCATCGACCTGCGCCGCCAGGCCGATGCGATCGCCGACATCATTGCGAGGCTGAAATGACGGACGATTACGACAATGCCCGCCGTGCAGTTGAGGACTTCCTTGCATCCTCGCCGTCGCCAGGCGAGAGCAAGCGACCTGCGGGCTGGCCAGCGGCCCGGCATCGCGTGGACTTGACCTTTCCGCCAGGTCCCCGGCCCGGCGAGCCGACGGCTCCGGTCAGCGCGTCCATCCGCTTGTCGAATCTACAAGCGCATTTCATCCGCCGGGCTGCCGTCTCTGCTGGAACTGAACCCGGCGTCTGGGCCCAGCGTCATCTGCTCGCTGCCGCCGGGTGTCCGCCGCCCCAGGCACTTGCATCGGGGGAGGTGCTGGCACGCATTTATACGCTCCACATGCATCTCGACTCGCTGCTGGCAGCGGCGAGGAAGCAATGACGAGCGCGCGGCCATGCTTTCTGGTGAAACCAGGGGAAAGGGCGGTCCCGCTCTGGCGAGGCACCTACTCTCGCGAAAAGCTGGTCAACGCGTGCAGCTTGTTGCCGCTCGCCACCTGCCCGCTGAAGACCTCGCCGGGCAGCTTCGCCAGCTTGTCCTCGGTGCCGCGCACGGCCGGACCGACCGGCCAGTTTGGCACGTCCACGTTGACCCCGATATCGGTCACGACGATCCGGAGACGATCCGCGTCTTTCTGCGTCACTTCGAAGCTGAATTCGGGATCGAGGATCAGGAGCGGTGCGGCGTTCTGCACACTAAAAATGGCAGAACCCACGCCCATCTCGCTTATAGCCTCGTGCGGCCCGACGGACGCGTCGTGGACCTGCGCAACAGCTACCGCCGCCGTGAAAAGTGCGCCGTCATCACCGCCGCCGAGCTTGACCTACCGCCCCCGCCGATCCCGAAGCCGGGATCGGTTTACCGCGCTCTTGTCAAAGAATGTCGCCCCGCCGCCGAATGGATGGCGAAGCACTACGACCTGGGCCGCGCCGTCCGCGTTTCGGACCTATCACCCCAACGCCGCCACATCGAGGCTCGCACCGAAGTCGCAGCCGTCGATATGCGCACCGCGCTTTCCGCAGCTTGGCCGCCCACGTCACCGCGCGAATTCCAACAGGCGCTCCGCAAGGCCGGTCTCTCGCTCGCAGTTGGCGACAAGGCCGTCGTCGTTGTGGACGCGAGCGGCGCGGCCCACGCGCTGGCGCGGGAACTGCGGGCCGCGTGCAGGTCCGAGGGGCGCGAACCGCCCCGTGCGGCGGCCGTTCGCGCCGCCATAGCAGGACTCCGCTTGCCACCCGTCCCCCACCTTCGCCGACTTCAAGAGATCGTCAGGAATGACCGAGCAAAAGCCGAAACACCCGTTGATGATCGAGATGGAGAGCACGCACGACGACGTGCTGCGGCTGCACCCGCTGCTTCAGCTCCTCGAGGAGCAGGGAACGGGCGAGGACCCGATTCGCGTCATCGTGACCCTGCTCGAAGCGATTCTCGCTCGGCTCTCGCGGATCGAATCCGCGCTGTCGCTGCCCGAGCTGCCCTCGCCCGCGCCGGTCGAGCTTTAGCCGCCCGCGTCACCACCCTTGCGCAGCGGATCCGCTTCCGGATCGCAGCGGCAAGGATTACGAAAGGTATCCTTGAAATGACCGATCCATATTCCCCTCACAAACAGGACTATAAGGCTGGGCTGATCATGAAGCTCGGCCTGGCCGCCGCCGTCGCATATTCTGGCCGTGTCCACATGGTGAGGGCCTCACAGCGCCCGGGACAGCCGCACCGCCTCTTGTGTCATGATGGTTCCTGGGTCGAGATCGACCGAGGCGGACGCATGATCCGTACTTGGGGCGAGGGCGGCACGGCGCGCGAAATCGCCACCGCCATCATGGCCGATGACGAGGCATACCAGGTTGAACACCTGGAGAAGACTGCCACGGCAGCGGCCCCTGGCGCACCGCGCCGGGCCGCGCCCGTATTGCCCGACGACAAGCTTAAGGCGCTGGCTGACGGCTGGCGCCAGCGTGGGTTTGCCGATGTCGAGATGGACGACAGCGGAGTTTGGGTGGCCCTGCCTGGCGGAAGCCGCCTTTACGATTCTGGCACTCGCGTGACTATCCATGGCCGTATCACCAACGAGGCCTTGGCCGCGATGGTCGCGAAGGCGAAGTCCGACTGGAATGGTCAGCACCGCCTGCACGGCACTTGGACCGACCACGACCGCGAAAGTATGTGGCTGGAATCTCAGCGTCAGGGTGTGACGCTGCTCGACTATGAGCCGAGCCCAGCTCTCATCGCGCGGTGGGAGGCCGAACGCGACGCCGCCGGGAGTAGTACGGCGCAGGCTTTGCGGCCTGACACGGCATCCGGCCCGGCCGCTGCCGGGCCCGTGCCACCTATGGGCGGCGACAGTTCCGCCGAGGTGGAACCCAAGGCATCGCCTGTGCCCCTGCCGGGAGCCGATGACGCACTGGCTCGCCATGTGCACCGCGCCCAGATTGACCTCGACGCGCTGCATTCTCGGTGGTCAAGGGAGGCACGCAGCGAGGCCGACCGCGACCGCCTGCGTAAAGAGGAGGCGGTGTTGAAAGCGAAGCTCGCGATCTACGAGCGCGCTCGCGTTTTGGCCCATGCTGAGGGCCTGTCCCGTGAGGACGCTATCCGCGCGGCATACGCTGAGGCGCAGGAACGCGAACACGAGCCCGTGGCGGCGCTACGTAGGTAAGAACCCCTCGCCGGGTGGCATCCCCGGCCCAATGGATTGGGCCGGGGAGCGCAGGACGGTATGGCGGCTCCAGTCGCATCAAGCGGGGCCGTGCCTCGCCCTACGGGCTGCGGCCGCACCACCCCCACCTGACCCGCCTTCCACCTCGTCCAGAGCCACAGATTTGCGCTATCCAATATTCACACCGAACCCAGCTTTGATGACCGACGAGGCACGGATTTATAGGCCCGGTCAGCCTGTTGAGATCGCTAGTGCACCGTTGTCGATTGGTCGCGCTGCCGATGTTTTTGGACTACCGGGAGCGGTGTCGTCTTCTACTTGGCAGGCGTTGCCACGTGTGGTCGAGATCATCCAGCGTATCGTCCCGTGGGTCACTGTGACGGCGGCTCCAATCCTTGTCAGTGAAGTGCGGGATGACGGATATCCAAACCTGAATCTGCTCAAAGGCAAGGATAGTTCCAGAAATCCATATACTCTATTCAATTGAATGTCATTCGCTGGGCAAGAATTAGTTGTATTATCCTTGCAATCAAGGCCGACGTTTCTGTTCAATGCCGCATGCCATGAAGCATTTCATCAGGTAGAGCAAATTTTAGACAACAAAATACTTGACGAAATTGACTCTCATCTGGTTCCTGTCGACTTCGGATCGACCTATGAAAATTCGTCGGTCGAGCGGCGGGCCCGGGCGTTCGCGGCCTGGTGCAACAGGTTTGAGGAGGGCTTGCCGAACATTCGGTTAGCTTCCCGTCTGGACTGGATTTTTGATGAAGTCGCAACTGGAGAGGTAGCGCAGGAATGGATGCAACAGCAGAAGAAGGCGGCGGCCAGGGCAACAAAGTGACGGCCATAGTGGTCAGGTACTTTGATGGCCGCCCAACGGTAATCGATGACGACACGGATGACGTGTGCATCGTCTACCAGTCCGACACGCCGATTGCCGCGGTCGATTGGCTCTTTGCCGAGCGTCAGTTTGACAGGTGGTGCCGCCGGTCGGAAGCGATTGCCGAGGTGGTTCTCGTGACAGTCCCCATGCCCGCAGATCCGGCCGACCTGGAAGCATGCCTTCATGTTGCCGCCCGGACGGCAACCGTGACCTGGGGCTACGTCAGAACGCGCATTTCGCAGGCCGCATGACTGAAATATCTTTCCTGGCAATGGGTTAGAGTTGCACGGAAAGTGTTACTCAATTCGGGAAAAGTGTTACCTCGCCGGTCTATCGCATTGATCGGTCAGCGATAATCTCGAAACCACGATTTTTAGAACGAGATTACAGCGGCTCGCCCATCGGCGGGCCGTAACCGTTTGATTCATAACAGCTTTCAGCGGACCCTAAAGAACCACCCCCGGTCATCGGCCGGCAAGCCTCGCGGGGGTGATTTTAGGGGTGAACAATCGTGTCTGATTATGCCGAAAAAGTCAACGAATGCATGCTGTCTGAGTGTCAGCAGTGTGTTCCGTCATGTGCAGCGGTCGCCGAAGAAGAGCGCTGGCACCGTGTCCAGCACTATCAAGCGGAAATGTTGGCTGAGGCAAATGCCGAGGCCTGGACAGCCCGCGTTGTAGCAGACGTCCCCTCGGTATTGCGGGGTGACTGGTGACCGCGCATGCCGGCGAAGGCCGGCCAGGCAAGCCCGCAGGGCGCGCAGACCGCGGCGAAGGCCGTGGCTTGAGAGTGGAGGTATCCGGTTTCTCTCCCCCCACACCGGAGGTGGGCGACCAGCCCGCCGACCGGGAGGAACTTCCGCATCTTCTTTCTACAACGAAAGGTCGCTATGACCTGAGAAGCGGCATCGCCCGCTTGCTGAAACCTGCGGACGGTGGCCGTGGTCCGGCAACCTGTGGGTGTGGCTTTGCTGCTTATAACACCGATGCGGTGTCCGTTCATTTGAGCGGGCCGGAAGGCAAGAGAAAGGCCAGCGTCTCCGGGGTCTATCGCTGCGACTCGATCAGTGCCTGCCCGGTGTGCACCGTCCGTCGAGCAAGGGAGGTCGAGGAACGGCTTAAGGAGGCGGCCACCGCATGCCTCGACATCGGCGGGTCGGTGTGGGCACTCACTATCACCGTCCAGCGCAAAAAAGATCAATCGCTGAAAGCGATGCACACCGGCGCATCAACCGCACTTCGCAAAGCTCGCCAAGGAGCCCTGTGGGTCAAGCACTCGGTCGCAGCTGGATTTCTTGGCTTGTCGATGACGGTTGAGTGCCCATGGTCGCCGGTCACTGGGTTTGGTGAGCATTTTCATGTCTTGGCCTTTTTCGACCATTGCGACCGCTTCCGGGCCGAAGCCCACTGCGAGTTACTGATTACTCGTTACTTGGCCAAACTCGACAAGATTGGGCTGGTCGGTACCCGTGCGGCGCAGGAAGTTCATATGTGCGCCGACACCGATTCCGCCGCAAAATATGCTGCAAAAGCTGCTGCCGAACTCGCAAACGGCTGGGTCAAAGAAGGTCGAAAAAAGGGGTCGACGAGTGTCCATCCATTCGCAGTAGCAGCCCGCGCCAGCATTAAGGATTTGCGTGGTAATCCTTTGGTGGTGCCAGGCCTCGAAAGGGTCACTCCAGACCGCGCCGCCGGAATTTTTTGCGAGTACGCCTCTGTTTTTACCGGTATCCGCCAAGGCCTGATTTCGCCCGCGCTGGCAGCAAAGCTGGGACTGCGGGCCGAGGATAACGAAATGCTCGAAACCCCCGAGCAACAGTTCGAGGACGAAAAGCCGGTGATCGGCACCCTCCGATCTGGTCTGTGGAACAAGCTTGTCGCCCAAGCGATGGCCGGGACCTTCATGCACAAGGTCGAGACTGAAATCACGATAGATATCAAGACCGGCCAGGTCACAGGTTGGACCGAGCTGATCGCGTGGGCAGGTGAGATTACTGGCGACACGCAAGCCCGTGAGTCATTCGAGGCCGGACTCTATGGCGAGGATTCGAGAGGTCCGACGGTGGAAGAAATGGCGGCGTGGAAACCCATTTATCGTCCGCCGGTGCGCGTGACCGCCGGCCAGGTCTGGGCCGAGGCAGCTACTGCTTGTGGCCGCTACATGCGGCCAGATCTCATCATGAACTACGTGGCTGCTGCGATCGAAAGGATGCGGGTGCAGATCGAGCAGACTGGCAGAGAGGTCATAATGCCAACGGAGGCCGATGTGTGGGCCTCCGTTCTTGAGCGACAGGCGGCGTAGACCGGGAGGTGAGATCCTTGCTGCCGTCGGCCGCAAGTGCTGAATATCAATCCGTCAGGCGAAGGACAGCAACCGACCCCAAAAACGGCCATTCACGCAAACATCTCACGATCCTTGGAGCTGCCATTCAAGCCGCTTTCCTAGAGGACGACTATCGGCGTTGCCCTCGCAAAACGACAGTCCTTAGGTCGCGTCGAAATGCTGCCGCATCGCTTGCCCCCGGTGGGCAATATCCCTGCTTGCGACACAACAGAGTAACACTCCCCCTCACTCTCGATCCGCCAGGCATAGTTGGCAGCGTCACAACTGCAAAAAAAATATCATGGCAATGGCGGTGCAACGACCTCGCTGTCACGGTTGCGCTCGGAATTCTGCTTCAGGCGCGTCGACAACTTCTCCAGGAGAGTATTCGCGATTGTGATATCTTCAGCCTCTACGCCTGATAGTGCGTCCGCCAGAATTTTGAGTCGCGCTGTATGGATGGAGTCGAGGGCAACACGTCCGGCAGCGCCGATGGAAATTACCGAAGCCCGTCGATCGTCAGGAGAGTGCCCACGTTCGACTAGCCCCGCGCGTTCCAATGCCTGAAGGCGCGGCGTGACCGAAGATACATCCAGGCCCTGGCAGGCAGCGATGTCAGAGACTCGCATTGGGCCGTCGGTGTCGAGATGTTCAAGTAGAGCCCAAGAGGCCGGGGGCAACATATGATCCGCCTGCCGTGCGATCTTGGCAGAGACATCGCGATGCGAGAAGCTTGTCACGACGTCCCAAAGGGTTCTTTCCAGACGGGCCAATCCGCTGCGTTCCGACATGTTCACCTGGCTCCAACACCATCCACTTACGGCCATCTTATCGCATTTATGGTTTGGACAAACAAACTATCTGGATCATCGACACCGTTGTGGCATAAGCTTGGTTTGGACAACCAAAATATCAGATGAACCTTGCGGTCGAACTTCCGGAGTGGACCAATGAAGCTATCCATCGTCGATCTTGCCACGATCAAACCAGGCGAGACCGCAACCGATGCCCTTAGGCAGGCGCTGGACACCGTCCGACTGGCGGAGGCGCTCGGATTTCACCGCATCTGGTTCGCCGAGCACCATATGGCTCCGGCCCAGGCATCCCATCACCCTGAACTGCTGATCGCGGCGGCCGGCACGCAGACCCGGCACATCAGGCTCGGCTCGGGGGCGGTTCTGATGAACCACTATAGCCCGTTCAAGGTGGCCGAAATGTTCAAGCAGCTCGATGCTATGTTTCCGGACCGAATCGACCTCGGCATGGGCCGAGCCACCGCAGGGCCGGCTATTGATCTAGCGCTACGGCGGGATCGTAAATCACAGCCGGTCGATGATCATTCCATGCAGGTCTCCGAGGTGCTGGCATGGCTGCATAACGCCTTTCCGGCCGGTCACCCTTTCGCAAACAAGCCGCTAATCCCGACAGTTTCCACGATCCCCGAAAGTTGGCTGTTAGGATCGAGCCCGGGCGGCTCGCGTTTAGCGGCACAGCTTGGCATTGGCTATACCTTTGCAGGATTCATCAACCCGCAGGCCGCCGCTTCCTCCTTGCGCACCTATCGCGATAATTTCGTTGCCACGCCTTTCGGTGCCGGCGCGCCCCGCGCCATGCTTGGGGTCAATGTCAGCGTCGGGGAAACCGACGAGGACGGCCAGCGCCTCGCCCTGTCGGCGAAGGGCTTCTATCAGCGCCTGAGCCGGCTGGGTGCGGCGGCTTACGTTCCCACTATCGAGGAAGCTGACCGGGAACTGGGCGATGCCGAACGAGCCGAACCGACCAGAATTGTCGGCGGGCGCTGGCCGCGTTTCATCGCGGGCGGCCCCGAGGAAGTGAAGGCGACGCTCGACGAGATGATTGACCAAAGCGGGGCCGACGAAGTGATCGTGCAGGACTTGATCGCCAATCCCGAGGATCGCGCCCGCTCCCATGAACGGATCGCCAAGGCGTTCGGTCTCACGCCGCGCGAGCCAATTCTATGACCTTCGAGGACTACTATGAAATTCAGCAGGTGATTGCCCGTTACGGCCACGTCATCGATGCCGCAATCGACCAGCTCGATACCGTTTTCACGCCCGATTGCGTCTACGACATGACGGGCGGCGGTGGGCCGGTGGTCACCGGAATTGCTGGCATCCTGACGTCTTTCACCGGCTCGCCGGTGCCGCCGTCACGGTCGCAACTCGAGCAACAGCGACCCGGCCTATCCCATCACACCACCAATGTGGAAATCATAGCTGAGCGAGACGGTGAGGCAGATGTGCGTAGTAAATTTTTCCGCCTCGCTCCGAACGGCGTTGCGATCGGCCAGTATCGTGACGTGCTTGTTCGTACTCCCGTTGGGTGGCGGATCGCCCGCCGCGGCGTGATTGCCTACGGCGCGTAGCGTCGTCACGGAGAGACACCCAAAACCGACTGGATGTGCCGCCTGTCTAAGTGATGCGCGCCAAACACCCGGCACCTTCTTTGCGGATTCTGGTTGCAATCGCCCTGCAACCGTATAAGCGGTAAGGACATTTATCTTTATGATTGAGATTTATGGTGGCGGAGATTACGCGGAGACAACTGAATGAGGATGTGGAACAGGCACTGATCCACATGATCCGTCGCGTCGAGGACGCTCAAGAGCGTGCGGCTAGGGAGTATGGTATGCACCCGACAGATTTTCGGTGCCTCGGCTTCCTCAAGTCACACGGTAAGCCGGCCAGTCCCAAGGAGATCATTGCCTATCTCGGCCTGACCTCGGGAGCAGGCACCGCGCTGCTGGATCGGCTGGAAGCTGCCGGTTTCATAAAGCGCCTGGGCAATCCCGACGATCGGCGCAGCTATTTGATCTGGCTCGATACCGAGGCGGCAGCTGATCCTCTAGCCCTCTCTCAGCATATCCAGGAAAAGTACCGCGCGGCGACAGCGGATCTATCCGACGAGAATCTGCAAGCCATCGCTTTTTATCTCGGACGCATTCAGACGCTCTCCGCAGAGCTGAATGCCGCACTCTACGGCGGCGCTGTGTAGTCCTCTTCAACACCCTAACCTAACAACCAGAAATCAGTCTCGACTGGGGGAGAAAATCATGTCGAATGAAAGTGACGACCGTCAAACGCATATCGTTGAAAAGGGTCTGATGCGGCTCTTCGCCGTGGTCCTCGGGATCATGGCGCTGATCTTCATCGGCGGGGGCGGCTATCTCGCGACCCTTGGTGGCTCGCTCTATTATCTCGTGGCAGGCGTGCTGTTCCTCGTGGCCGCTGTGCTGCTGTTCACCGGCAGGCGCCACGGTGCCTGGGTGTTTGGTCTTGCGCTGGCGGTCACCGTGATCTGGTCGCTATGGGAAGTCGGCTTTGACGGCTGGGCCCTGTTGCCGCGCCTGATGATCCCGGTGGCGTTCGGCATCTGGCTGCTGCTGCCTTGGAGCCAGCATGCGCTCAAGGGCAAGCTGGCCGTTACCGAGCGCGTGCCGTTCGGCGCTTCTGGCCTGATCACCTCGAGCTCTGTGGTCGCCATTGCTGCGGGCGCGCTGCTCTATTCTGCGTCTGCCGGCGGCCTGCCGCAGGATCCGCGTTTCCAGACCGGCTTCGGTTCCTTCCCCACGGCAAATGGCGCCGCACCTACCGGCCAGACCGGTGAGGATTGGCCCTTTGTCGGTGGCGATCAGGGGCAGCAGAAGTATACGCCGCTCGACCAGATCACCACCGCCAACGTCGCCAATCTGGAAGTTGCCTGGGAAGTTGATGTCGGCAATATACCGGCCAACAATGCGACGCCGATCAAGATCGACGACGCCATCTATATCTGCAATGGCAACAGCGAGATCTTTGCGCTCGACGCCAAGAGCGGCGAACAGCGGTGGACCTTCGATGCGTCTGAAGGCCGTGGCGGAACCTGCCGCGGCGTCGCCTATTACAAGGCTCCGGGCCTCTCTGGCGAATGCGCTGAACGCGTCATGGCCGGCACCGGCTCAGGCAAGCTGGTTGCAGTCGATGCCAAGACTGGCGAACTCTGCGCCGACTTTGGCAACGCCGGCATGGTCGACCTGCTCGTTGGCATGGAAGACCATGAAGGCAAGATCATCGGCGGCTATTACAAGGTAACCTCCGCGCCGACCTTCGTGCGTGGCAAGGTGGTTGTTGGCGGCTGGGTCACCGATGGTCAGTATTGGGGCGAAGCCTCAGGCGTCATCCGCGCCTTCGACGCCGTAACCGGCGAACTCTCCTGGGCTTGGGACATGGGTCATCCGGACCGGATCGGCGCTCCGCCCGAGGGCGAAAGCTACACCGTGGCAACGCCCAATAGCTGGGGCCCGGCCTCGGCCGACGAAGCCCTTGGTCTGGTCTATCTGCCCACCGGTAACGCGACGCCGGACTTCTTCGGCGCCCAGCGCCGCGAGTTCGACGACAAGTACTCTTCTTCGGTTGTGGCACTCGACGCTGCAACCGGCCGCCTGCGCTGGTCGTTCCAGACCAAGCACCACGACCTCTGGGACCATGACGTTCCCGCACCACCGGCGCTTGTCGACCTGCCCGACGCATCGGGTACGATGCGCCAAGCCCTGATCCAGCCCACCAAGGCCGGCGAAGTCTTCGTGCTTGACCGCCTGACCGGCGAGCCAATCTTCCCGGTGACGGAAACGGACATGCCACAGACCGGCGCCGTGCCGGAAGAGCGCATCTCCCCCACCCAGCCCTATTCCAACGGCCTGCCCTCGTTCCGGGGCGCGGACCTGACGGAAGCGGATATGTGGGGCGTCTCGCCCTTCGACCAGCTCTATTGCCGCGTCATGTTCCAGCAGGCGCGCTACGAAGGCAACAATACGCCGCCGGGCCTGACCCCTTCGATCCAGTCGCCGAGCGCCTTCGGCTCCATCAACTGGGGCGGCGTCTCGGTTGACCCGGTGAACGGCGTCATGCTGGTCAATTCCAACCGCTTTGCCAGCTATGTCCAACTGCTGGATCGCGACGCCGCCGACGAACTCGGCAGCAAGCCGCAGGGCGATTGGGGCGATGCCCGTGAAATCGGCGGCCTCGTGGCCCAGAAGAACACGCCCTATGCAGCATACCCGCAGTTCTGGCTGACCGGACTGGGCGTGCCCTGCATCGATCCGCCGTATTCCTATATCAGCGCTGTCGACCTCAACACCGGCAAGCTGTTGTGGTCGCAGCCCTTCGGTTCGTCCAAGGGCAGCGGGGCGCTGGGGATCAACGTACCGTTCGAGTTGCCGATGGGCACCCCGACCCATGGCGGCTCGATGATCACCGCCGGGGGGCTGGGCTTCATCTCGGCTGCTAAGGATAACATTTTCCGCGCCTATGATCTGGCGACGGGCAATGTTGCCTGGCAGCACGAACTGCCGGCAGCAGGTGGCGCGCCGATCAGCTACACGCTGGATGGCGAGCAGTATGTCACCGTCATGGCCGGTGGCCAGGGCGCGATCCAGTCGCGCTACTCGACCAAGATGGTGGCTTTCAAGCTGCCAGACTAAGCAGAGCGATACGACGGAAGCGCGCGCCTCGGGTACCCGGCGCGCGCTTTGAATATCCACGGCGCCGAACGCCAATTAGCTAGCATTGGCCTCGAAAGCCCGGCAATTGCGAGGGCTGAGGTGACGATCGCCTGCACCCGATCCGCCCTCTCGATTGCCGGACCAGAGCCCTCATCAGCCGCGACCATTAGGTCATAAAACGCAGCGGGCGCTGACTGTGACGCCCGCTTTCACGAAACCACGACGTTAGGATCAACGTCCAATGTGGTGCGCTGAGCTGCCAAGCTCTTTGAATCGGGAACGTCTGATTTCCCGTCTCAGCCGCCAGTCCGCAACCCACCCCAAAAATGACATGGCGGCAGGGTGACGTCGGACCAGTGCAGCAACCGGATTGAAGTCGCAATCGCTTCCCCGATCTTTTGGGACAACGCTACTGGCGGTCGTCGGCGATCTCGCCAATGGCGCGGCCAGCCGCAGTGATCGCGATGAAGCCGTCCGCCTCAACGGCAAGTCCCCTCGATATTAGAAAGTGGACAAGACCCTGATTGCTGAAGCCATGAAGCGTGCTGACCTCAATGGGATCGTGAGCAAGTCGCCGAAGAACGAAGTAGGCCTGAACCGGGGTGTGCTCCAAGCCTGTCGACACCGCATCACTCAAGCCCGCAGCGGTCAGAACGACGTTTACTTCGGGGAGGTAGCTCTGCCAGGCGGGATTGCCATCCTTGATGGTTTCCTCTGCCATCCCATGGAAACGGCACAGGGCCCGCGCCGCAAGTTCACTGGGTGCTTTGGCTGACTTCGACATCGACATCAGAGCCTCTCAATCGGGGTGCAGTCAAAAGGGCAGTTGATCGTAGAATTCCACCTGCATGCGCATAGGTCCGATCGGCTCGACGCGATGAGCTTGATCCGGCAGGATCAAACCAGGGCGACCGGGTTCGAGCACGTGCTCGGCTGCGGGATCCTGCACCACATAGCGCAAATGTCCCTCGAGCACCCTGATGACGCCCCATACGCCGACTTTGGTTCGGTGCTCCCGGCGCAGACCAGCAGGAAGCGACTGTTCATCGAACACCGGCGTCGTCTTGTATGGTGTCACCGGCAATGCCGACTGGAACCTGTCGGCGCGATCAAGAATGTCCGTCATGTGCTCAGCCGCTTTCATGGTTAAAGGATGCTGGGTGGCGCCGGGCCGCGGAGAGATATAGGCGGCCATTTCCCTGGCGATATCCAGCTGATTGCCCGAGGCCTGGTTCAGCATTGCGATCACAAGGTTCTCCAGGGCGATGACCCGGATGCGGATATGGACCAGTTCCGCATTGGTCAGCGGCGGGTATTCGCGATATTCTTTATCTGACGTCGCGTCTGTTTGCGGATCAGGAGATGTGGCACCTCCTTCATTGTCCCATCTGGAAAGTGCCCGTTGGCGCAGCTGCGCCGGGTCAGTCTTATCGTTCGGCATGTGTTTCCTTCGAAATGGTGCCGTTGGCAACCGCCTCAGCGATATCCAACACCCATCACGTAATCCCGCATCATCGCTTCCTCGGTCGTGGATTCCTTGAGGAGTGCCTGAAGCATGTCCCTGGCGTTGAGCACCCCCAGAGGACGGGAGTCCTGGTCCACGAAGGGGATATTCTTCAAGCTTCGCTCCTTCATGCGGTTCCACAGTTTCTCCAGCAGGTCCCCGGATCGACAGAGCAGGACGTCCTGCGTCATCGCAACGGACGCCAGTGCCAGGCACCCTGATCCCTGGCACTGGCTGATCTGGCTAACCACGTCGGTTTTGGTGATGACGCCGCGCAGCATTCCTGCTGAATTGCACACGACGAGGATATCGGTTCCCGACCGAAGAAGCCGCGCTGCTTCGATCAGCGGGGCGTCATCGGCGATAGTGGCAAGCCGTTCACGCGCTGCCGGCAACAAATTTTCGACGAACATTGCGTCTCCCGCTCAACAAGACAGAACCCCGCGCGTTCGGATGGGGACGCGGAGGCTAGTTGGTCCAATTGTAAGAACGCCTAACCGCCGAAAGCGATGCTGAGGACGGCCATTATCCCAGCGGACCCGAGCGCAAGGCAGACCAGTCGGACCGCGATCACCGCAACATACTTCATCCCGGAATGAACGTAGTCTTCAATCACGACCTGCAGGCCAAGCGCCGTATGGTAAAATGATACGCCCAGAAGCAATATCATTGGGATGTTGACGAAGGGGGATTTCAGCCAGACAACGAGGGCCGCATGATCGCTGTTGGTGTGGGCGATGATGGAGGCAACGAACCACAGCGTCAGCGGAATGAGGGCGACTGCCGAGACGCGCTCTGCCCACCAGTGCCCTGTCCCATGCTTAGCGGAGCCGAGGCCCATGGCGCGAGCCAAGGGGGAACGTGTGTCTTTCGCGTCCATTGCCCTATCCTATGAGAAACAGGCTGATGCCCCAAGCTGTTGCCGTGAGCAACACGCTTGCACCAACGACAATCCAACCGGACATGTAGATCGAGCGGAGCTCGAAGCCGTTGACAGTGTCCCAGACCAGGTGACGGATACCGCCGCAAAGATGCCAGAAAAAGGCAAAGGTGCCGGCGAACAGGAAGATCTGCCCAAGCCATGACGATACGAATGCCTGCACGGTGGCATGCGCCTGCGGACCAGCTGCTGTGGCAACCATCCAAGCCACTAAACCGAGGAGATAGAAGCTCAAAGCAACGCCAGATATTCTATAGCCGATGGACAAAACCGAGGTGAGTTCCGGGCGATAGATCTGAATATTGGGAGAGAGTGGTCGCGGTCGCGAGGTGTTTCGATCTGCCATCTATGCCTCCTTTGTTGGGGTATCAGACCTTACGTTCGATCAGCATTTTCTTTATCTCGGCAATGGCCTTGCCCGGATTTAGGCCCTTTGGGCACGTTCGCGTGCAGTTAAGGATGGTGTGGCATCGATAAAGCCGAAATGGATCTTCGAGCCCGTCAAGGCGCTCGCCCTTAGCTTCGTCGCGGCTGTCGATCAGCCAGCGATACGCTTGAAGGAGCACGGCTGGACCGAGAAAACGATCTCCGTTCCACCAATGGCTTGGACAGCCTGAAGTGCAGCAGAAGCAGAGAATGCACTCGTAGTAGCCATCGATCTGGCTGCGCTCTTCAGGGGATTGCAGCCGCTCGATTTGGGGATTCGGTGTTTTGGTTTTGAGCCATGGCTCGATCATCGAGTATTGCGCAAAGACATGCGAGAGATCGGGGACGAGGTCCTTGATGATCCTCATGTTTGCCAACGGATAAATGACTGCCGGCGTGGCCATGTCGGAGATAAATCTCGTGCAGGCCAGCCAGTTTGTACCGCCCATGTTCATCGAGCAGGAGCCGCATACGCCTTCGCGGCAGGAGCGACGAAAGGTAAGCGTGGGGTCGATCTTGTTCTTGATCCAAACCAGAGCGTCCAGAACCATCGGACCGCAATCGTCGAGATCCACCTGGAAGGTATCGACCCTTGGATTGTTCTCTGAGTCAGGATCGTAGCGATAGATTTCGAACGTCTTTACCCGGGTAGCGCCGCTGGGAGGCGCCCATGTCTTTCCGCGTTCAATGCGGGATTCCGGCGTAACCTTGAAATTCTTCGGTACCGGAAAACGCTTGAGCAGAGTTCTGCGAGGCACTTGATCCGAGGAGTCGATTATCATTGTTCGCGCATTGCCTTTGGCTGGAGGCACGAGCTGCGTGGCGCGTGGCAGTTCATCCAGGGGCTTGATGGTCATGTTCGTTCTTTGCTTGAGCTATGGTCAACTGCCCGGCTTGTGCATTGAGGCCAGCCGATAGCATCCAGCGTCCTCATCGGCCGGACGATGCCTGACCAGTCTTGGAAAAACATCGCCGACCAGGGCCCCTCTTCGTTCAGACTACCGCTGTCTATCGAGGAAGACCCCAGTCCTTTCGGCCTTCCTTGGCATCGGTATCAAGGCCTAAGCCTTTTCCCGCTTCGGTATCACCGCTCGCTCCGCCAAGATCAAATCCAGGCCGATCCACCTTCGCGTCGGTGTCTTCGGGTTTATCCGCGTTCTCGGGCTCGGAGTCCTGCTCGGGCCGCTGGTTTGTCGGAATGTCCTTGTATTCGTCCACCTGAACACCCGTTCCATCGAGGCTTTGCCCAGGGCGTCTCATGGTCTTGTCCCGGTTGCTGAGGATATCCTCCTTCCGGACTTTTTCGTCGTTGAGCTCGGTGGATGAGCCTGTACCGCTTTGCTGACCTGCCATCATCGTTCTCCTATTCCTGCACCGCAGGAGCGATGCCTCATGAGATCAACTGCTGATGGTGGATAAGGATGCGTAATTCAGCAGTGCGGCGGCTTGCCCGCGCGCAAACCCTGATGGTGACAGCTTAGCCAGAAGCTGCTGGTTCGTTTACGTGTTAAGATCGGGAAATTGGAAAATGTCAGCTTTCCGACTGGCTGATCCATAAGCGGACTGACGGCTCCCCACCCAAACCAGCCCCGAGCCAGTACGTGATAAGCGTCGGTTATCGCGTAGTGATGCCGATCTATTTCTAAATGCAAGCTATCCGAAGCTAAGAGCCTCTAACTTCGTTTCAGCCGGGACGCTGGTGCAATCGGGGTCACCAGGCCGCTCGGGCGTTCCAACGGTTCGCTGCGAATCGTCAGGCTGGAGCGGTTGCCGGCGATTTGACCCTCAAACTTCACCTCTGGGGAGGTGATCTTCGGGGTGAAGTTTCCGGCAAATGGGGTGAAGTTCCCGTCGTTTTCAAATATTTACGATGTTGGCTGTGGATCCGTTGACGGCCCCGCGTATGCGGGCGACCATTTTTCATGTTCAGTGATTTCGATTCATTTCCGATCCAGGTGCCATCGATTGCGGTGCAGCGTAGCAGTGTCGCCATGCGATCGACGGCATTTGGCCAAGAGGTGCACGATGAGGCACCGCTCGCGATCGACGACGTGCTGGGGCTACCCGAGTTCGCCGGAGCGATCAGCCGGTATCAGTTGCGGCAAGCGATCGCTTCCGGAAAGATCGCGGTCGAGCGGCATGGGCGCCGCGTGATCCTTACCGTCGCCGCAGTGCGAGAATGGAGAGCTAGTTGTCGAGAAGTAGTAAAGGTGCGCGGCTTTGGCTCAAGCCCGCGGAATTTGATAAGCCCACGGGCAGGCTCCGCAAGCGTGCGGTTTGGATCATCAGGGACGGTGAAAGCAGCGTCGTCACTGGCTGCTCTACGGATGAGCGCCAGCAGGCTGAAGAACGGCTCGCCGAATACATAGCCGACAAATACCGGCCGAGCCGGGTGAGAGCGGCGGTGCAAAATTAGTCCACGGTAGCGGCGGGATAGTCCCGCTTCGGGCGGCGTAAAAGTCGGCCACCTATCTTCCTTCTGCGACGCTTGCAGGAGGGTTGGGGATCTATACCGTG
>NZ_JBTMWV010000017.1:0-69715 GCF_054489345.1 Devosia sp. A369
CCCCCGCTCGGTGATCTGACGAACCGCGTCCCGCTTGAAATCGTCGCTGAAATTGGCTTTGCCCATGTAGGCCTCCTTGCCTCAAAATTAGGAAGGAAGGCGTCTACAAATCTAGGGGCTATTCAATGTGAGCAGCAAGCGTGCCGCGCAATCTCCACCAAGCGGGGCTTTTTGTTGCCATTACCGCAGTGTCTAATGCCGCTTAGCCTCTAAAGTCTCGGGAGGGTGACCTCGAGCCCCAGGTTCAAACGCTACTCTCACATTAATGCTATTTGGACACCGGGACTAAGGGCGAATACCGCGATGAGCGGAAATCGCGCCTCATGCGCTTGAGGCCTCCCTGCGTTGTTTCCTGAACTTGATCCTGCTTGGGCGGGCTTCTTGTTCTCCGCAACCTGCAGCATGACGAGCGCGTTGCCTCAAGACAAGGAGGCCCGTATGGCGACATTCAAACTAATCGACAATGACCTAGCCCAAGAGATTGTGGACAGCGTCGTCGTCTCAATCGGGCCAGCCGCCGCCCGCGTTTCCAACGCGATGGATGGCGACGTCCACACCGAAGAGGGTTATCCCATTCTCAATGGGCTTGTGGCTGCGCAGCGTGACGCACAGTCAAGACAGCAGCCCGTGATCTACATTGTTCTCGAGCCTGGCGCTCGTTGGGACGAAACATGGGGCGCGCTCCACCCTCAGGATTGAGCCGCTTGGGCGGGTGCGCTACGCTCCCAACATGCCGCCTTACCTTTGGACCACCGATGACGATGAAGTGGCGCTCGACGCTGTCACCGTTGGCATTGGATTTGATAGCACGGCGCTGCTGGCTGCCGACCTGCAAGCTGAGCTACATACGGCAAAGGTCTATTGGCCGGAGCGCAATTACCAAGGCGAGAAGATCCACGCGCGATCCGAAGGACCGTTCGATCCGCCGGTAGCGCTATCCTATGCCGAGATCATCGCAGAACGCTATGGCTTCACCCGCGTTGTGGTATCGATCCAGAATCGAGACCTGTGGCACGATAGCTGGGGAGAGCTTCGCGAACAGGAAGGCTTTGATTGATGCGTGGACGCCTCGTCCGCTCGACACGCCGAAATCACCGTGGTCTGGTCGGCATCATTGTGGCAACGGCGCACTTATCGGCTCGATCGTTCTGCCCCAGGACAGCGGCGACGCCGTCGCGATTTGCCTCGGGTGGCGCGATGCCCGGCTGGGCGGTGATGTCGAGCCCAAACGGACCACTTTCCTCTTGATGGCCAACGGTACGGTTGCGCCCGGCCCGCTTTGCCGCATAGAGCCTGGCATCAACCCGATCATAGAGACTTAGCCAATTGTCCTGAGCTTTGAGTGTTCCGGCGCCAAAACTCGCGGTGAGTTGGCGTGCGCCTGCCAGCCCAGCAAATCTGTGCCACTCGATCGCAATGCGCACTCGCTCAGCGCATTCATAGGCTTGTTGGGGGGTGGTGTCCGGGAGGAGCAGCGCAAATTCCTCACCGCCAAGCCGGCCAACGATATCGCCCTTGCGCGCCGATTGACACAGCAGGTGTCCGACCTCGCGCAGGACTGCGTCGCCGATGACGTGACCATGGGTGTCATTGATGATTTTAAAGTTGTCCAGGTCGCACAGGAGCAACGATGCGCCGCCTTCTCCACCTGTCTGCAGATGGGCCGATGCGCGTTGCTCGAACCCCCGTCGGTTCAGAACGCCGGTCAAATTGTCGGTATCGCGCTCCTGACGGAGGTCGTCGAGCAGGTCAACAATGGCGGCGGCGAGGATGGCCAGGGCCAGAGCGGCGCCGAGCACAGCCAGCGAAAGTTGCAGGGACTGCCAGAACAGCGAGTTGCCGAAGGCAGCTTTGCCAACAGGCGCCGAGAACCCGATGGTCAGCGCGGTCCGGGGAAAAAAGTGCAGGGCGAAGGTCAGGAGCACCCAAAACAGCACCCGGTCGATAGCGCGGCCGCGTGCGAGCGGGCGCAGTCGGATAGCGGCCATGAGCAGAACAGTGCCATAGCCAAAATTCTGGATATAGACGCGAGCCAGAACGCTGGGGGCAAGGTAAACAAAATATGTCAGCAGCAGCGTGAACCCGATCAGTATCGCCGCGTTGACTTTCCCGCCAAACCCTTTGCCTGAACGGCGGAGCACACCCTCGACGGCGACCAACACCGCCGAAGTATAGAAAACACTAGAAAATATTGCATTCTGCCCGCTATCCGACGGCCAGTCTAAAATCTGGGATATAGCGCCGAGCGCGAACAGAGCGCAGGCGCCGGCCAGGAAAAGTAGGTAGCTATGTTTACGCTCGATCAACCATGCGCCGCCGAAGGCCGTTCCGAAGACCAACAGGATTCCGGGGCTTATCAATGAGAGCGTGGTCCTTACTATGGCCCCTTCCATTAAGTGCAAGCTTCCCATTTTCGCTAAAGGGCAGCCGTTATGCGGTGCCGCCCGTCGACGGCGGATTTATACCCAAGACCTTAGCCAATTTGATGAATAATGTCTCGTATTCTATCAGCCGCTTTACGGACACCATGCCGTGGTTGCGCGACCGGGGAGATGGGTCCAGGTCTGCGCTGTCCCAACCGGCTCCGCACAGGCCGCCGATACTTCATTTCCTGGGGCGACTCAAATTGGCCGCGCCGGATGCAAGCATCTTACCCCCCGGACGGACCCTGGGAATGGTGCATTCCGACGTGGCGCTGGCGCAGTGGATATAGGTGCCGTCGGCGGTGATGATGTCGATATTGCTGCCGTCCTTGTTTGCGGCCCAGGAGCAGCCCTCCTGGTCGATGCACTGACCAACGGCGTTGCAACCGTCGGTCGCCCAAGCTGGAGCCGTGAAGCCAAAAATGGTGCAGACGGCCGCCGTAGTAGCCAATAATCTGAATGACGATTGCATTTTGAGGCTCCTATGAGTTGGTCGGCGAGACAGGGTTGCCTATCGCCGTGACTGCGGACTGCGCTGCGGCAGCAAGCTATTGCCCGTGGTCATGCGCCGCATCGCAACTTACATCGGGGTTCATGTCAGCGAAGGTGCCGCTCGGATTGGGACGCCAGGCCCAAACATGCAGTTCGTAGAAGGGCTCAAGGCCATATCTGTTGGGCGCGCCGGTGAAACTGAACAGGTGTCCCTGCAAGCTGGCCGGTCCCGCGTGCGTGATATATTCGACCGCGATCAATTCCTGCGTGCCGTCTACCTTGGGTTCGTACATCACCGCCTCGGGGCGGCCGATATCGATAGCGTCGTCTTCGAGATAGGCACTATTGACGTAATGGACGCCCATGGCGCCGCCCGCCGCCCCGCTGACACAGGGGATGGGCGCATATCCTTCTGCGATCGCGGTGGCGACATCCTGAAACCGGTCATTGGCATCGCGCACGCCGGTCGCCAGAGGGTTGTCGGGGCTGTCTTGTGCTACGGCGCCACCCGCAGTTAGCGTCACCAATGCCGCGAACGGCAGTATCCACTGTTTGGCTGTCATTATCTTCTCCATGCGCTGTGGGGCGAGCACGATGGACGCTCCCCATGAGCGCCCCGGCACCTTGGGCGCGACGGCAGGACCGCGCATCGGCGAAGTTCCCCAGTTTTACCGAAACGACCTCCCATATTTGCAATGCGCCAATTCTGGTCCACCCTGTTGTCCGACGCGTGGCTTGCCACCGGAGGATTGATGACACTACTGGAGCGTGCGACCCAATTTGAGCAATTAAACACCCTGCTGACGGCCGCCATATCTGGGCGTGGCGGGATCGCAGCTGTTTGCGGGGAGGCCGGCGCGGGCAAAACCAGTCTCGTCGCGGGTTTTGCCGGTGCGGCCGCAGGCATAGCCAGGGTGCTTCGCAGCGCCTGCGAGGATCTGTCGGTCCCCGATCCACTCGGTCCGCTCTATGACCTCGCCCGGGAGGCGAACTGGACGCTGGTACGTTCGGGAGCGGACAGACAGGGACTGTCGCTGTTCTCCGATGCGCTGGAGGCGTTCCAAAGTGACGAGCGGCCGACGCTGCTGCTGATTGAAGACCTGCACTGGGCCGACGAGGCGACGCTCGACTTCGTCCGCTTTGTCGGCCGGCGCATCGTTCAGTCCAACATCGTGCTGGTCTTGACCGCGCGCACCGATAGCGGAGACGGCCAAAGGCGGCTGCGTCGGGCGCTGGCCGGCATCCCCGCCGACCATGTCCTGCGGATCGACATCCCCCTGCTGACCCAGAGCGCCGTTGCCGAATTGGTGCATGCTTCCGGCGGAGACGCGCAGACGATTTATCGCGCCACCGCCGGCAATCCCTTTTTCGTGACCGAATTGCTGCGTGCGGGCAGCGACACGCAGCTGCCGCCAAATGTGCGCGACATGGTGCTGGCCCGTGCCGAGCATCTCAGCCCTGGTGCGCGCCGAGCGCTTGACGCGGTCTCCGTCTTTCCACGGCAGGCCGAAGCGACAGTGCTGCGGATGGTCTACGGAGCAGGCAGTGCTGCTCCGCTGGCGGAATGTGTTGCAAGCGGGATGCTGGAAGATTTGGGGCAGGCGTTTGCCTTCCGCCACGAGATCGCCCGTGATGCCGTTGCCTTAGCTCTGGCGCCATCGCTGCGGCGAGACCTGAATGGACGGGTCCTGGCAGCGCTGAGGGCCGGCGATGGCGTGCCGGTAGCTCGGTTGGTTCACCATGCTCTGGAGGCGAATGATGCCGCCGCTGTGGCTAAATTCGCGCCGCTGGCAGCCGCGGAGGCCTCGCGCGTAGGCGCCCATCGTCAGGCCGCCGCACATTACGAGACGGCACTCAAACAGGCGGACAGCTTCAATGTGGACGCGCGAGCCGACCTGCTTGAGCGTTACGCCTTCGAGTGCCACCTGCTCGGGAAACTGCAAGACGCGGTGGACGCGGCAAGCAGGGCCTGCCAACTACGGCAGGGCCAAGGCGACAGGCTCAAGGAAGGCGACGGTCTCAGGTGGCTGTCGCGATATAGCTACGTGCTTGGAGATCGCGCCGCCGCCGATCAATATGGACTACGGGCGATCGAACTACTCGAAACGGTTCCGCCTGGTCCCGAACGCGCCATGGCCTATTCAAACCAGTCCCAGCTGGCAATGCTGGGGGGCGACGTCGAGGAGACATTACGGCATGGCGCAGCGGCCATTAGGCTGGCGGAAACATTCGGCCGCGCTGATATCGTTTGCCACGCACTCAACAATATTGGCACCTCCGAAGCGTGGACAGATGTCGAGCAAAGCCGGCAGCATCTCGACCGCAGCCTGCAGCTCGCTCTCGATGGCGATCTGCAGGAGCATGCCGCTCGCGCCTTCACGAACAGCGCCTGGATGGAAATCGGCGTGCTGGCCTTTCCACGAGCGGCGGCCTTTCTCAAGACCGGCATCGAATATTGTGTCGAGCACGATATCGACACCTGGCGCGACTATATGCGCGGGTGGCGCGCGGAATTGTTTTTGCGGCAGGGCAACTGGAGCGAGGCGGACGCAGCGGCCAGCGAGGTGCTGGGCAACGAGGATGCGACGCCACTCATGCGCTATCCAGCGGCCACGGTGCTGGCGCGCCTGCGGATACGGCGTGGCGACCAGCCGACCGGGGAACTGATGGCGGAGCTATCGCGATACCTCGAAAAAGGCATGGAGCTGCAGCGGCTCGCTGCCTATGCCGTCGTGCTGGCCGAGCAGGCATGGGTCGGGCAAGGTGATAGCAACGAAGCCCTCCGGCAACTTAAGCGCGCCCAAGACTTGGCTACCTCCAGGGCCCTGTTCGGCGAACTTACCTTCTGGCGCCACCTGCTGGCTCCGGATACGCCGCCCGGCGATACCACCGGTATGGCCGCCCCTTATCGGCTGTATTTTGCGGGAGATTGGCGGGCGGGCGCTGCCAAATGGTCAGCGCTGGGCGCACCCTATGATCAAGCGTTGGCGCTGCTGGGAGGTGATGAAGCTGCCCAGCACGAGGCGCTGGCGATTTTTCAGTCTCTCGGCGCCAACACAGTGGTTCAGCACGTTCGCAGACTGATGCGGCGGCGGGGCCTGAAACGGATCGGCCGGGGTCCCAGTCGAACCACCCGCGCCAATCAGGCCGGTCTTACCGAGCGGGAAATGGAGGTCCTGCACCTGCTGGGACGCGGCTGCTCAAACAAGGCAATAGCAGCGCAGCTCGATATTTCGCCCAAAACCGTCGATCATCACGTCACCGCCTTGCTGGGAAAACTCGACGTCGCCTCGCGCGGCGAGGCAACCGCACGCGCACGCGACGTCGGGCTGATCTGACGCTGCTTCGGACCTCGGCCCTGCTTTCTGGCAAAAATCGGTAGTCCGGAGCTTTAGCCGCGTTAGGTGGTTGTAAGACCATCAGGCTTGCAGTTTCGCTCGGCGATCAAAAGTATAAGCCGGAGCCTCGCCCATAGGCTCAGCAGGTTCGAGTTCGGTGAACTAATCGGTCATTCGGTCAAATTGTCCCGCAGGCTTTCGGCACTCAGAAACCATTGAGGCTCACAACGAGGTCGGGGCTCCGGAGTGTAAAAAATGAAGCCGACCACCCTGCCCCATCCGCTTTACGTGCAGGCCAGAGACCATCTCGAGCAGGCCATGGCAGTTCTGTTGCGCGAACCCGACGCTGCGCCACTGCTCGCCTTGATCGATGAAGCGGTCCACATCGCAATCGAGATGGCGCATCTCCCGCCGACAGACGAAACAATCTTGCACCTAAGGCCATACGATATGGTTCACGTTGAACCTGACGAGGGCTGAGGCACATCATGACGAACAACTGCTGTTGTTGACAGGTCCCCTAATGCGCGGACTAGTGGCCCTAACGGAGGGAGAGTTGGGTCGCACCCACAGGGGCAACGTCTTTGCAATTGTGAACGGGCTGGGGCAATCTTCGGATTATGCACTTCAAGGTGGATTACACTCGATACTCCCCCCAACGACGCAGGCTGGAGTTCACAGCCAGCGGCGAGCGAAATGGCGTTAAGTTCACCGTGACGACCGACGTTCAATGCAAAGATCCTCAAACGGTAGAGAATGCGCATCTGGTCGTGGTATCGCGGATTAGCGAAATGTTTCAAAAGCCGAGTGCGTCAGGCCGGTAAGTCGGGCCCATTATCGATCCCAAGCTGTAAGGAATAACGGCCGGCTTTTGGCCCAATTTATGCCCAACAAGATGCAGTGCGCAGTCCTGCGAACTGTCTAGGAATCGTTCCGATGGCAGAGAGGGCCGCGGGACTGCGCAATCAGCTAATCCAACCGGCGCGGGGGCGGCACAAGCCATGCCGGGCCATTATTCACCTTTGCCACCTATTTCGGCGTTGTCAGCTGACCTGACGGGACTTGCGGCTGGCGGAAGACAGACCGAGCCCCGGCCGCGCCGGTCTGCGGGGCGCTGCCGGGTGTTTGCCGGATAACGGCCTAGGTGGTTTCGATCGGGTGACCGGCCGCGCGCCATTCGGGTAGTCCATCCCGCAAGCGCCGGACCTTGAACCCCTGTGCTCGCAATGCCCGCACGGCCTGTAACGACAGGACACAGTAGGGCCCGCGGCAATAGGCAACGATCTCACGATCCCGTGGCAATTCGGCGAGACGTTCGGCCAGTATGGCGATATCGATGTTCATCGCTCCGGGCAGGTGACCGGCGCGGAACTCGTCTGCCGGGCGCACATCCAGCAACGTGATGCTTTCGGCGCTCATGCGCACCAAAAGCTCGTCGGGCTCAATCGGCTCCAGCGCGTCGACGTCGGTAAAATAGGTGTCGACCAGCCCTTGGACCGCAGCGACATTGTGCGCGGCCAGTGCACGTAACGCCGAGACCGCCTCGATGATCGGCCCATCCTGCAACCGGTAAACGATATTTTTTCCGGCACGATGGCCGACGATCAGGCCACTCCTGCGCAACTGCTGCAGGTGCTGCGAGACATTGGCAAAACCGAGCCCGGTCTTGCCGGTGAGCGTCTCCACCGATTGCTCGCCCTGAGCGAGCAGTTCCAGCAGTTCCAGCCGATGTTCGTTTCCAAGGGTCCGCGCCAGGGCCGCGAAATGGAGGCGCAACGACTGCCCAGGGCCATGACTTGACATTCAATCCTCGCGCATTCATTCAATCAAGTTATTGAATGTAACATTGCTCTGCGAGCCCTGCAATGCAGCCCATGCACCGACAAGTCTTCCTGCTCGCGACGGCACAGGCGCTGTTCCAGATCGTCTCTGTTCTAGTGATGACGATTGGCGCCCTGGCCGGCAGCATCCTTGCGCCGGCGCCCGAATGGGCCACGGCCCCGATTGCCGCCATGTTTCTCGGAACCGCAGTATCAACCGTGCCGGCCTCAATGTGGATGGCGCGGGTGGGCCGCAAGATCGGCTTCGCCACCGGCGCCGCTCTGGGCGCGCTGGGTGGACTGCTCGCCGCTGGCGGGATAGCAACGTCGTCGTTGACCTTGCTCTGCCTGGGGACCTTCCTGGCCGGCACCTATCAGGGTTTTGCCCAGTTCTACCGTTTTGCCGCCGCCGAAGTGGCCGATGACGCCTACCGCCCGCGCGCCATTTCGCTCGTCTTAGCCGGCGGCGTAGTGGCAGCATTGCTTGGGCCGCTGCTGGCGCGCTGGGGTGGCGACCTCATACAGCCGACCTATACCGCCTCGTTCCTGTTCCTCTCCGCCGCATCGTTCATCGCCATCGGCGTACTGCTGTTTGTTAACGTGCCACGTTCCGTCGATACCGCTGCCGAAAAGGCCGCGGCGCGCCCCTTGGGCATGATTATCCGGCAGCCGACCTATCTGGTCGCCCTGTTCGGCGCAGTGACGGGCTATGGCATCATGATCCTGGCCATGACCGCAACACCGCTGGCCATGGCACATCACCAGCACGGGCTGGCGGCGACAGCCACAGTGATACAGTTACATGTGCTGGGCATGTTTCTGCCGTCCTTCTTCACCGGCTCACTGATTGCCCGCTTTGGCGTGTTACGCGTCATGTTTACCGGCATCGTGCTGTTGGCCGGACACGTGCTGCTGAGCCTGTCCGGCACCGGGTTGTACTCCTTCAGTGCCGCCCTGATCCTGCTCGGCGTCGGCTGGAACTTCCTTTACATCGGCGGAACCAATTTGTTGACCCGCACCTACACAACCGCAGAAAAAGGCAAGGCACAGGCCACCAATGATCTGACGATCTTTATCATTGGCCTGGCCGCATCGCTTGGCGCCGGTATCTTGCAAAACACCATCGGCTGGCAGACGCTTAACCTGGTGCTGCTGCCATGGTTGGCGCTGGCCGCCGCCGCAATCCTCTGGCTGGCCAAATCGGACGCGCTGGTGCCGCTGGGTGCCAAGCCGTAGACCTCCGGCACGGCGGCAGGCTTTTGTCTTTAGCGGACTTTGGTGGATGTTGCTGCGGCCCGGCGCCGATGATGGTGGTGAAACTGTCGGTGCGATAGGGCGCGGTGTCGGTCAGGGGTTACCTGTATTAGGGCAGGAAATGATCGGACACGCAGAGGAAATCATAGCCCTTGGCCTGATAGCGGCGGCAGACTTCCTCCGGCGGCAAGGCGCCGTACGAGCGGTTGGGGTGACCTGCCCGACCGCCGGAAGACAGGCACCGACCGTCAGTCGGTGCCTGTTCGACCTGATCTCGCCAAGTAAAATATGATGCGCACCGCAGCTCACGGTCCCCCGTGAGCAGACGGTCACACCAGGTTCCACAACCTATATTATGCGTATCCACCGGGGTCCGCCGCGCGTCGGCGCTTCATCCCCCGCAGCAGTCGGCTGCTTCCGAAACCGGCCGATAGCAAACTGACAGCTAAGTGTAGGCCGGCAGGTCGTCATTCTGCAGATAGGTCAACAGCGGCTGGTTCGACAACACGGAAGCGTAGAAAATATGCTCCCACGAATTGGGGCTTGGGTCTGCTTGGGCAATCCCGAACGAGGTCAGAGTGGCTTGGATATCCTGCCCGCTCGCGCGCATCGCTGTCACGAGGCGGATGAGCCGCCGGTACTGATTGCGGAAAAGTGCACATATCGTGAGCCTAGTGCTAACTCACGGACATGGGCCTCGACCAATGTTATCTGAGCTGGCGGAAGTGCCTGCGACGCGCCCAGCTCAAACGTGGGTGTATCGAAGGGCGCATGGATCATCAGCTCAATTACCTGCTTGGCGATGAAGGCGTCGAAATACGGGGGCAGGAAGAAACGAGGCGTATCGGCATTGCCGGTTTTCTCAAGCTTTTCGCCCTGGCTCACGTCGCACATAGGAAAAAGATTGAGCGGCGTGACGCAGAAATGCGGATAGATCCCTTTGGGCAGGTAATGGTCAAGTGTGTTCGGGGCAGCCTTCTCGTCAGTCAGCCCCTGTCGGGAGCGTTGCCGCGCAGTTGAGCACCTGGGCGTGGCACCTGTGCGTATCGCCCCATGAACCATGGGTCCTGGCGGCAGACATGCGTCAAAAGGACCACAAACCACAACAACCTTCACCCAAGGTACAACAAAGTTTCAAGGTAGCGTCACATACCGCCTGTAGGACTGCACGCACTGATGTCCCCTGCCGAGGTCGTGACGGTGAAAGTTCCTGCTGCCAGCCGCCAAACAACCATCATCCAGCTCGTGAACGACGGGCATGGCATGTCGATTGCCGCGATTGCGTCGCTCTGTGGCGTATCGACCGAAACCATTCGCCGGGACCTAGCGCAGCTGGAACGCAATGGCGACATTCAGCGCGTTTACGGCGGCGCCATCCCCACCGATCGCAGCGCACCGGTCAGCGAGCGGCGCCATATGATCCGGGCCGGAAAGCGCATCATCGGCCGGCTGGTCGCCGACATGATCCAGAAAGACCAATGGATATTCATCACCGGCGGCAGCACGGGCCTGGCCATCGCCGAGGCCATGCTCAACGGGCCTGCGGTCAACGTGATGACGCCCATGCCCTCCATCGCCGACACCCTCAACTCGGGCAGCCGCCATCGCGTCGTCCTGACCGGCGGCCAGTATGACGCCAGCAGCGGCGTGACAACCGGCGATGAAGTGCTCGATGCCATTGCGGCCTGCACGTTCGATCTCGCCATTGTCGGCATTTACGGCCTCGATGCCGGCTATGGCCTGGTCGAGGCCAATCGCTTCAACATGCTGCTCAAGCAAACGCTCATGGCTCACAGCCGCCGCACGATTTTCGTCGGAGACCACACCAAGATGGGCGAAGTCGGGCGCTATCGCAGCGTGCCCTTCAGCGACGTCGAAACCATCGTTACCGATTTGCCCCCGTTCGGGCCGTTGGCCGAACGTCTGCGCCAGGCCGGCAGTACCGTCATTTACCCCCATCCCCTGGACGCCGACGAGCAGACCGGGTCTGCCGATGTCGTCGCCTTAGAAAGGCATTCCGATGCATACTGATCACGTCATAATCGTTGGGATCGATGGCCTGCGCCCCGATCAGGTCAACGAGCAGACCATGCCGAACCTGGCCGCCATGAAGGCGCGTGGCGTTTCGAGCGCCAATCACCGCACGGTGTTCCCTTCCGAGACCCGTGGCGCCCTGACTGCGCTGGCGAATGGCGCCCGTCCCGCCCAGACCGGCATATTGGGCAACGTCTTCTATGCCCGCGGCGATGATCCGACGCTGGCCCGCACCGACACCATCCACGACTGGCATGCCAATGACGATGCCCTTCCGGGCGGCTATGTGTCCGCGACCAGCCTTGGGGAAACGCTTTCCAAGGCGGGCATGACCCTTGCGGTGGTGACCTCCTCGGGACAGGGCTCGTTCACCGCCCTGAGCTGGAAGGGAGAGCAATGGGGCAATGTCGGCTTCAATGTCCGCCACCCCCAAATCGCCTATCCCCACGATATCGCAGCCGACATCGAGGGCACACACAAGGTTCCCCCGGGGGGCTTTGATCGTGGAGCCGAAGCCAAGGCCATCGACATCTTCACCCAAAGCGTGTGGCCTGCGGCTCTCCCCGAGGCGTCGATCATCTGGCTGACCGAGGTCGACAGCGCGTCGCATAAATTCGGTCTGGGCAGCGCGGGCCAGCTGGAAACGATGAAATCATGCGATGCCGCGATCGGCGCATTGCTGAACTGGCGCGACAGCCAGCCCAATGCCGAGGACATCCTCATCATGGTGACCTCCGACCATGGCCATGTGACCAGCGGAGAAAGCGTTGATGTCGCCAAAACCTTGCGAGAGGCCGGGATCAGGATCGACTCCAATTTTGCCGGCGACGCCGATATCCTGATGCGGGGCGGACGCACGCCAGGGCTCTGGCTGCGCAAGGCCGATCCCGGCCTGTTGACATCGGCAGCCCAAATCCTGGCCGCCCAGCCCTGGTATGGCGCCGGCTTCACACGCCCTCTGCCCACAGACAGCATGCAGCCTTCGGTGGAAGGAACGCTGTCCATGGCCCTGACCGGCGCCGATCACCAGCGTGCGCCCGACCTCTATCTGGAAATGGCCGGCCATAACGGCGCCAACGAACATGGCGTTGGCGGCACCGCCTACCTGGATGCCGGCGCGTACAGCACGCTGATGGGCGGCGGTACGCATGGCGGCATGCACTGGAGCGAACTATCGGCGGTGCTGATTGCCGATGGCGCCATGGCCAAGAAGGGCAGCGTGGTGAACACCCGCACCGGAATTTATGATCTTGCGCCCACCATTCTGCATCTGCTGGGGGTAACGGTGCCGGCCACGATGAGCGGGCGCGCCTTGCTCGACCTGTTCGAAGGCGAACCGGTCGCCGCCGTTGAAAGCCAGACTTTCGAGGCCAGCCTCAACGGCAAGACATCGAAACTGACGGTCAGCACCGTGGCAGACCGCCAATATCTGGATCATGCCGGCGACGGTCCGTCCGCGTCAGCCTGATCCCGACACCCTGACAACAACACCTCTTGCCGTGCGGCGCCCGCCGCGCGGCCGAAAAAACACGCCCTGATTGCGCGTCAACCTGGAGATGGACATGAGTATCCTCACTAAGACCACAGCCATGCTTTGCCTGATGGTATCCACCGCTATCGTGGGTGTTGCCCACGCCGAAGACCGGCCCGTCCTTAACGTCGCTCTTCAGTCGATGGGCACCGCCGGTTCGCTCGACAACGTCGAGAGCGCCAGTACCGCCCAGCGCAAATATCAGAACTCGATCTTCGAGCAGTTGATCGCACTCGATTTTGCCGATCCCAACCTGGCCGCCAAGCCGGGCCTGGCTGAAAGCTGGAGCTGGATTTCTTCCACCCAGCTGGAGCTGAAGCTGCGTCAGGGCGTGACCTTCCATAATGGTGATCCAATGACCGCCGACGATGTGGTCTTTTCGTTCTCGGACGAGCGTTTTGGTCTGCTGCCTGAGCAAGTTGCCGCCCGCGAGGCCGGCGAAGCCAACGCCATTCTCGCCGATGGCACCGCGACCATCGTACCACCCGCCACTGTTGCCGCCACCAAGACGCAGGCATGGCCCCTGCTCGATCGTGTCGAGGTCGTCGATGAGAACACCGTGCGCTTCGTCATGAGGCAGGCAACCCTCGATACCGAAGCGCGCCTGGCGCGCCTCAACCATGCCTCGATCATCTCCAAGCGCGCCTTCCGCGAAGCCGATGGCTGGAAGGGCTGGGCAATCGCGCCGGTTGCCACCGGTCCCTACAAGGTCGCCTCGCTCGATGAAGGCGCTGCCATCCGCATGGTTCCTCATGAACAGTATTGGGAAGGCCAGCCTCCGCTTGCCGCGCTCAACTATCTGGTCATTCCCGAAGGCGCCAGCCGCATCAACGGCCTGCTCTCCGGCGAATATGACATCATCACCGACGTGGGTCCCGACCAGGTTGATCTGATCAACAATGCCGATGGTTTCGATGTCGCAGGCGGACCGCTGGCCAATATTCGCTTCATCAACCTCGATACCCGCAACGGTCCCCTGCAGAACGTCAAGGTGCGTCAGGCGCTGGCCCACACCATCGACCATGAAACCATTGTCGAAGGTCTGTGGAGCGGCCTCACCGCCAGGGCCCACGGCCTGCAGCACCCGATGTTCGGCGATCTCTATGTCGATGAGCACAAGCCGGTCGAGTTCAATATCGAACTGGCCCAGCAACTGTTGGCCGAAGCCGGCTACAACGGCGAAGCAATCACCTTCCGCGTCCAGCCCGACTATTACCCGAACCAACTCACGGTCGCGCAGTACAACATCGAGAACATGCGGGCCGCCGGTTTCAACATCGAGTTTGCAGTGACGGACGTTCCTGGCGAAGTCAATGACACGCGGATGATGTACGACCTGTCCAATACGGTGCATTTTGGCTATCCGCTGGCCATCCTGCAGAACAATTGCCCGCATGGCAGCTACAACCTGTCGACCAATCCCGAGACCGGCACGTATACGAACGACGAGTTCAACGCGCTCTGCCAGACCCTGATCGAAGCCGCCTCGCCTGAAGAAGCCCGTGCGGCCTTCGCCCGCGCGCTGGAAATCCTCGAGATTGAAGACCCCGCTTACGTCCTGCTGCACCAGAACGCGATCCTTTATGGCAAGCGTGCCGATATCGAGTGGGCCCCCTCCGCCATCTTCGCGATGGATTTCGGCCCGGGCGCTATCAGCGTGGCCGACTAATCAAACCTGGGAGCGCATGGCCGCCATGCGCTCCCTCCCGTTTTGACAGCAATTTTCTGACTGGCAATCTTCCATGCGACATCCCCTTGCGATCGAGGGCAATATGGCCATGCTTGGCCCAAACGAGGGCTATTCGTCCCAGCGTCTTTACGCGGTGGGCGACATCCACGGCCAGATCCAGATTCTGGACGATCTGCTCGCGCAGATCGAAGATGACCTGCGCCGCCATCCGATAGACCGGGGCAAACTTATCTTCACCGGCGACTATATCGATCGTGGCGCCGATGCCCGCGCCGTTATCGACCGCGTCAGCCGGCTGCAGGAGAACCGGTTTCACGGTGCCGAAGTCATCTGCCTTCGCGGCAATCACGAACAATGGATGATTGATTTTATCTCCGGCGAGGACAATCTGGCGAACTGGGGCGTCAAGGGCGGAAGCGAGACCCTGCAATCCTATGACGTGCCGCTGGACGACGCCGAACTGGACCTCACCGACAGCGCCACCAATGCACGCCTGCGCGCCATCCTGGCGGAAAAAATGCCGGTCCGCCACCAGCACTTTCTTGCTAGCCTGCCCCTCACCCATAGTCACGAGGGCTATTTTTTCGTGCATGCGGGTGTTGATCCCGACCGACCGCTCAACGACCAGCGCGATCACGATCTGATCTGGATTCGGGACAAATTTCTTACCCACCCCCTGCCCTTCGGCAAGGTCGTGGTCCACGGCCATTCCTGCTGCGCGCAGGTGGAAAGCCATGCCAACCGCATCAATATCGACACTGGAATTTACATTCAGGGGCGCCTCAGCTGCGTCATCCTGGAGGGCGCTTCGCGCGACCTGCTGCAGGCCGTTGGCGAACCCTGCGCCGGCTATGCCCACCATCAGGGCTCGCTGGTAACCCGAAAACCATTGCTTGAACCCGCTGGAGTGTGACCATGCCCGACCGGACACCGCTGATTGCCATCCAAGACCTAACCGTTGATTTCGAGGACCGTGCCGGTTTCATCCGCGCCCTGCATGGCGTTTCGTTCACCGTCGAGCGCGGCGAAGCCCTTGGCGTTGTCGGTGAATCGGGGTGCGGCAAGTCGATTACCTGGCTTGCCGCGCTCGGCCTGCTCGGCAGTCGGGCCCGTACTGGCGGTTCGGTTCGGCTGGCCGGGCAGGAACTGATCGGGGCGGACGACGACGTCCTGTCCGGTGTGCGCGGCAGCAGGATCGCCATGATCTTTCAGGACCCTTCCAGTTCCCTCAATCCACTGCTGCGCGTTGGCGCCCAACTGCGCGAAGCGCTGGCACTGCATCAGAATATGCGCGGCGCAGCGGCTCGGGCCGAGGCAGCCCGCCTGCTGGATCGGGTAGGCATCTCGAACGCCCAGTCGCGTCTGAATGCCTATCCCCATGAGCTTTCTGGCGGTATGAACCAGCGCGTGATGATCGCCATGGCCCTGGCTGGCAAACCCGAAATGCTGGTGGCTGACGAACCAACCACGGCGCTCGACGCCACCATCCAGGCCCAAATTCTTGGACTGCTCGACGATTTGCGCCGGGAAGAGAATATGGGACTGGTCCTGATCTCGCACGACCTGGAGATGGTGTCGGAAATGACCGAGCGCGTACTGGTCATGTATGCCGGGCGCATCGTTGAGGACAGCCCCACCGCCACCCTGTTCGACCGCCCCGCTCACCCCTACACCCGAGGCCTGATCGCGGCCCTGCCCGATCTTAACGGTCCCATCGAGCGGCTCAGGCCGGTCCCCGGCACCGTGCCGTCCCCCAAATCCATGCCGGTGGGCTGTGCTTTCGGGCCAAGATGTCCACAAGCCCAGGCCCGCTGCCAGCAGGTCGTTCCCCCGCTCGAGCGCGTGGCCGCGCAGACGCGCCATAGCTCGGCCTGCTTCTTCAATCCGGCGCCGCCTCGCCAGGCGGCTCGGCCCGCGCGCCAGTTGGAGGCGGCGATATGAGCCGCACGCTACAGGCGCGCAATCTCAAGCGGCATTATCTCACCCGCGAACCGGGTGCGCTATTCGGGGCCAAGCGTGTCCTCAAAGCCGTCGACGGGGTGTCCTTCTCTGTGGCTCCGGGGGAAACGCTCGGCATCGTGGGCGAGTCGGGTTGCGGCAAGTCGACGACCGCCAAGCTCCTGCTCGGCCTACTGCCGGCCAGTTCGGGCGAGGTCTGGTTTGGCGATGAACGGATTTCCGCGCGCAAGGATGTGCAATGGCGCCAGCAGCGCCGGTTGATGCAAATGATCTACCAGGATCCGATGAGCGCGCTGGACCGGCGCCTGACCATCGGTTACCAGATCGGGGAGCCGTTCATCGTCCACCATCCCGAGATGAGCAGGGCGGAGCGCGAGAGTCGCGTCGCCACCATCATGGGCGATGTCGGGTTGACGTCCCACCACCACGATCTTTATCCGCACCAGCTTTCCGGCGGTCAGCGGCAGCGCGCCGTCATCGCCCGCACGCTGGCGATCCAGCCTGAACTGATCGTCTGCGACGAACCTGTTTCCGCGCTCGACGTGTCGGTACAGGCGCAGGTGCTCAATCTGTTTCAGGATATTCGCGAGCGCACCGGCTTTACCTCGGTGTTCATCAGCCACGACCTCAAGGTCGTCCGCCAGGTGTCCGACCGTGTTGCCGTCATGTATCTGGGCAAGATCGTGGAAATGGGCCTGCCCGACGAGGTGTTTCACCGTCCTCGGCACCCCTATACCAAAGCGCTGGTGTCAGCCGTTCCCAACCGCCATCGCGACCGCGCCAGTCGGATCGTGCTGACGGGGGAACTACCCAGCCCGCTGGATGTGCCGCGTGGCTGCCCGTTCCATACGCGGTGCCGGGAGGCGACCGCGATTTGCCGGACGCTGGCACCGGACCTCGTCGACCTCAACGGGCACACCGCTGCCTGCCATCTCGTCAACCCGATCCAGCACGCTGCGGTGGCCTGACATGCTCTTGTTTATCTTATCCCGGCTGCTCCGGGCCCTGGCGACCTTGTTCATCATCGTCACCTTTGCCTTCGTCATTCTCCGCGTTGCCGGCGATCCGGTCGCACGCTTCTACGACGTCGCGACGACGCCGCCCGAGGTGATCGCCGCGTTTCGCATCGAATGGGGGCTGGACAAGCCATTGTGGCAACAGTTCATCAACTATATCGGCTCGGTCCTGACCGGCGATCTGGGCAATTCAATGCGCGAGAGCCGTCCGGCACTGGTGACGGTGCTGGCGCGCCTGCCCCTGACGCTGCAACTGGCAGTCCCGGTGCTGTTTCTCAAAGTGCTGATCGGGGTGACCATTGGCATTTTCGCGGCGCTGCACCGCAACTCCTTCATCGATCGCGGCCTGATGATGATATCGGTACTAGGCATTACCGTGCCGACCTTTGTCATCGGGCTGGTGCTGGCAATGATCTTTGCGGTGCAATTGCGGTGGCTGCCATCGGGCGGTTATACCGAATTGCGCCACATGATCCTCCCCGTCGCCACCATGACCATTGCAGGCTCGGCGGTTATTGCCCGCTACACCCGCTCGGCGATGCTTGAGGTTCTTGGCCAGCCCTTTGTTCGGGCGGCCAGCGCCAAGGGGCTGAAGTCCCACCTGGTCATCCTGCGCCATGTCCTGCCCAATGCCGCGATATCGATCATTACCATCTTCGGCCTCATGCTGGGCGGGCTGATCGGCGGCGCGGTCGTTGTCGAGAGCGTTTTCTCCTGGCCGGGCGTCGGGCGTCTGCTCATCGACTCGGTGTCATCGCGCGATCTGGCGGTGGTTCAGACCATTCTGCTGATGATCGGCTTGACCATGGTGATCTCAAATCTGTTCGTCGACCTGCTTTACGGACTTATCGACCCGCGCATGCGCGATCCGCGCCACACCGGCCAGTAAGGGAAGTTCACGATGTCTGAAATCAGCCAGATCTCACCGACCGCTATCGGTGCCGCGCATACCAGGGGTAGCGGTATCCGCCAGTTCTTCAGGGATTGCCCTCCCGTTGTTCTGCTGGCGCTGGGGTGGATGGCGGCAATGCTGCTCATCGCCGTCTTTGCCAACTATCTGGCCCCATTCGATTTCAAGAGTGTCAATGTCAAAGCGCGCCTGCTGCCACCTGCCTTCATTAGCGGCGACTGGACCCACCCGATGGGTACTGACCAACTGGGGCGCGATGTGCTCTCACGCGTCATGTACTCAATCCGCATCTCGATGACGATAGCCATCTGCGCTACCGTTCTGTCCACGACGATTGGCGTCGCCCTGGGGTTTTTGGCCGCCTATTTCCGCGGCTGGGTCGACCAACTCATCCAGATCATGGTCGATACCCAGCTGGCTTTGCCCTTCCTTATTATCGCCATTGCGGTACTGGCTTTTGTGGGCGACTCCTTGCTCGTTTTCGTGCTGCTGCTGGGATTCAGCGGCTGGGAGGGGGTGGCCCGCATCTCGCGCGGCCTAGCGATATCGGCCAATGCCCAGGGCTATGCAGCGGCGGCGCGCGACATCGGCTGTGCGCCGGGACGGGTCTATCTGGTCCATATCTTGCCCAATATTGCCGCGACTATTGTGGTGGCGATGACGCTCAACATTCCTGGCGTTATCCTGCTCGAATCGAGCCTGTCCTTCCTTGGAATCGGGGTGCAGCCGCCCGAAACCAGCCTGGGCAACATGGTCGGTTATGGCCGCGAATACATCCAGTCAGCACCATGGATATTGCTGTCCCCATCGCTGATCATCATCATGACAACCGTCTCTGTATCAACGATTGGCGACTGGTTGCGAGATCGGATGGATCCGACATTGCGCTAGCCGGTGATCGCCACCCTATAGCGTCTGCTCGACGACTGAAAAGTCATTGCCTGCGGGATCGACCGGCCCGCGTCGCTGCTTACCGCGCCCAAGCCTCCCACACTTATCGCCGCAACCTGCGTGCTCGCAGGCCAAGGAGCCGAACCTGCATAATTCCAATTGAAGAGAACTTTGCATGCCTGTTGATCCCGCCTTCTTCACGCCCGGCCAATTCTACTGTTTCCTGAACTTCGGCCGAATCCGGGAACGGAGACGCCATGGGGGGCTCGCATTAGTCGGAAATTTACGGAGGCTCTTGTGATGACCTTGGGCGAGCACCGTGTGGAGAAGGATAAGAACAAGACCTTCCACAGCTTCAGGCACTACATCTGCACCAAGCTTGCCACCTTCCAAGACATAAAAGACAAGGTGATTCAGGATATCGTCGGCCACGAAAACATTGGCACGACCGATCGGGTCTATAAGGATCCTACGCCGCTCGACGTGATGCTCGAGGCGATGCGCAGGCTTCCAGATCTGACAGACGCGGCTTATCAGGCCTCGACCGTTCGGAAGATCGTCCCGCCCCGGCGGCAAATGAAGCAAGATTAGCCAATGGTGAGCAATACCTGATCAAACCCGCTGAACTCGGCGTCAGTGGCACTTGCCGAGACCCATTCTGAGAACGCGTGCAATTTGGCGGCGTCAACTGAATAGCGCTTGGTCTTCCCACTGCGCTTTGCCTTAAGGACGCCAGCTTTCTCCAGCTTTGCGAGGTGATGGGAGATTGTCGAAGCAGCCTTTCCGAGGGAAAGATCCGTCGCGCTCATCCCACCTTCGGCACGAACCTTTCGAAATATTTCGAAACGTCTTTTGTCACCAAGGGCCAGAAAGATGGCCATTGCCTCATCATCGGTCATTTCGAAATATTTCGAAACAAAGCTGAAATCCTGAGTTAACTATTTGCGACAAACGCGCGTGACATTCTCGGCAAGGATGTCACGCTAAGTGTCGAGTCCACCCGGACTCATGGCCACCAGTAGGCGGTCGCCGGAGTTGCGGCAAACAACTCCGACGCCCTGACCAGGTGATCATCAACCTGCGTTCACAGGAGAAGCCTCACATGGCTGACCGTATTTACGGCTGCGACAAGATTCGCAGCAACCCTTCTCTTCCCGATCATTGCGACCATTGGACGACTGGATGGCCTGGCGCCTGTGCAATGCACAGCGCCTGGCTGGTATCGGCGCGCGCTTAGCCGCTCCATTTCCTCGCGCATCATTGCTGATTGATCTCGGGCGGATCGCCTGAGGCAGCGCTGCTGCGTATCCAGTTTCCTTTCGAGCCCTGCTCCCCGCGTCTTTGGACGCCACGGCTTGGCTCGTCCTGATGATGGTCAACATGACGAAAATTGCAAAAAATCAAAAAATGCTATGCGGCGGCTCCGAAAAGGCGGCCGGTGACGCTTCCAGTGATGACACGGACGCCGCACCGAAGCCCGCCTCCCTGTTCCGGCCGCGTCCTCACGGCGACGATGACTTCGACCCGCTCGATCTTGCCAACGCGCTCACCGATTACGAGCAGGAGGACTTGCATCCCTCTGCTCTGGCCGACCAGGGCGACGAGGAGTCCATAAATCCATGGCGGTGGTTTCACCCCGATGGCCTCCCCCCTGACGACGTCGACCGGCAGGATCGTGCCATCAGCACCGTCCAGATGGGCAAGCCCAGGACGGTGCTCCTGCCGACGGGCCCAGTGACCTATCACTGACCCGCTGACCAAGGACGGCGTCGGCGAAGCTGTTGGTCGCGATGCTGAGCACCAGCAGAGGGCTCGGCTCAGGCTTGACGCAGACGCCCCGCTCAAGCTGATCGGCCCGGCAACCGAGCACGCCATCGACGAGGTCATCAGTGCGCTTTTTGCCCGTGCACCAGCCTTCGCATCGTTCCTGCAGGCGCTGCGCGACAGCTCTCATCTGGCGCTGATGCGCGGCGCTAACTACTTCCACTTTCGGCCGTTGCTGGTCATCTCGCCTCCGGGCATGGGCAAGACCACCATCGTTCGGCTGTTGGCTGAAGCCACTGGGCTGCCGATCATCCACCTGGACGGGTCAACGATGATGACCACCGTCGATTTGACGGGTGGTGACTCGGTCTTCAGGTCATCCCGGCCCAGCGCGATCTTTCAAGGAATGATCCAGCACGGGGTCGGCAATCCCATTGCGGCCTTCGACGAGATCGACAAGCTCGCCGACATGAGCCGCGGTGCCCGGGAGAACCCGGCAGAGTCCCTGCTGCCATTCCTTGAGCCTTCAACCGCTGGACGGGTGCGTGAGCACTTCCTGCAGATCGATCTCGACCTGCGGTTTTTGAACTGGATCTTGCTCGCGAACGACATCGACAAGGTGCCCAAAACCGTTCGGGACCGCTGCAAGGTCATCCAGATCCCGCCGCTGACGCCCAGGGATCTGGCCGTGGTTGCCGAGGCCGAGGTTCTTCGCCGTCACCTTGAGCCCGAACTCATAGCTCATCTGACCCGCGCTTGTGCAAGGGGCCAGATCAAGAGCCTGCGCAAGCTCAACAAGGCGCTCGATGCCGCAGAGGCCACCCTGCGCCGTCCGCGTCTCCACTGAACCCCATTTCTTGAAAAAATCAAAAAATCGAAAGGCTTTCATTATGACCACCCTCCAGAACACTCCCAACCTTCCCGCTGTTGCCCAGAATGGCAGTGCCGTTGCGACGCGCGGCGGCTCCCTTCCCCCTGCCGTTGGTAACCGCAAAACCCGCCGTGCCATCAAGAAGGTTATCGACGCCCGTGGCGCCGAGCCGGTGATCATGCCGGTCGATGCTCTGCTGGATGGGATGACCGCAGTCGATCTCACTGCGGTGCGGCGGGCCATTGCTCAAGGGCGTGGCAAGGGCAACATTCTGTTCCGTTGTGCCCACTGCAACAGCCCGGTCTACCTGGCTGTTAGCCACACGACCTCGAGCGGAGATGGTCGCGGTGCTCACTTCAAGCACCATGGTGGCACGCCCGCTGACTGCGACTGGCGGACGCCTGACGTCATGCGCGATACCGGCGCAGGCCAGTTCGGCGGCTTGCAGGAAGGTGAGCCCCATTGGCGGCTCAAGCACTGCCTTGCCGACAGCATTCGCTGCGATCCGGATTTTTCCGAGCCGCTCGTCGACAAGCACTTTATCAAGATTGGTGACGGGCACCGCAAGCCGGATGTCTTCACCACCTACAAGGGCAAGCCCATCGCCATTGAGCTGCAGCTCGCGCGCATGTCGCTCACCACCTTCACAGAGCGCACCGCTGCATACCGGGCGGCCGGGATCACCCTGGTGTGGGTGACCAGCGCCCATGAGCTGAGCTTGCTGAACAACCAGAGCTTTCGCGACCTGTACCTTGCGGCTGGTGGGCGCATACTCGCGGTCGATGCGGCGAGCTATGAACGCTCGGAAGAGACCAGCGTCTTGCACCTGCGCGAGCTCTCGCTTGAGCCCTGCATCCAGCACCCGTTTGCGGTGTACAATCGCTGGCGCAGCCGCATGGTTGGACCGGATGTCATCTTCATGCCAGACGGGCAGCGGCACGCCGAGGGCCAGCGGGCCTATGCTGCGGCACTGGCGGAAAAGCTGCAGGCCAAGGCGCCCGGGCTCACGGAGACGATCGCCAGCACCGTCGCGTCCGGGGCAGACCTCACCCTCGTGGCAGCGGAATGGAGTGCGCTGGCCAAGCTTGTCGGTGCGCGCGAACTGCGGCAGTCGATCCAGGACGAGCTGCCGCGCGTGCTGCGCTGGCTGCAGGCGGTCGAGCGGCTGAACAACGCGACCGGCCACGATAAGGAAGTGGCCGGCAAGGTGGTGGCGGCCTGTGCTGCGGCGATCGTTGCAGGTCGCATCGGCAAGCACTGGGTCCCGCTCATCGAACATGTTGCCGATGCCGTGTCGGCAGTTGCTGCCGTGCTCACTCCCGAGCTGCGCACCAAGATGACGAGGCTCAAGGCGTCAGGTGGCAAGCTGCACCCGATGCACGCCTATCACCGCCACATGATCTCGGCCCTGCATCCGTGGCTTGCTTTTTGGCTGCTGGCCAAAGCCCCCAACGGCATGGCGCCGCATCAGCGCCTGCCGTAATTTCTCCTCTAACCCTAACACCGCAATTGTTCTGCTTCTGGCTCCTCCGAGAGCCCGAAGCAGAACGGCTCGGTTACTCCGTTCGACCAATGGGTCTCAGGGTAACCGACCCGGTGCGGCCGGCAAGCCGGCCTTATCAACGACGGAAGGGATCGGAGATCCCTTCAAAGATGCCGTTCCGGCAGCCACCAGTCAAAAACAAGAAGATCGAGCCAGAGGTTGACGCCGGAGAGGTCCGCCCACACTCCCCAACCCCAGCTTCCATCGAAGCTGGGGCAAGCGCCGAAGGCGCCTGTGGACAAATCCGGAGTCAAGTCGGCCTCCGGGCCCCATTCTCAAAATGTGCGCGACAGCGCAAACGGCGCCGCATCATCTCTCTGGTCTAGCACTAGCGGACCAGATCCCTTCAAGCGGCATTATGAGGAAGGGAGAGGCAGACGACCTTGGCGGCCGAAAACACAAGAAGTCCCAAGTCTGAATTGGGGCCGAGAGCGGTCCGTGGGCTTTTAGCACGTGGGTGCCGATAGCTGACGCGGCGCCAGCACATGTGAGAAATCGAAAGCCGTACGCCATCTTTTGAAGCGGTGAGTGCGAAAGCGAGTCCCTATCGCAACGACGATGGCCACGTCCGACGGTCGTCGAATTCAGGCCCGGCATGTGCGGCAAGAGTGGCATCTGAGCATTCGAATCCATGACGCGCAAGAAGGTCGAACTCCTCGATCGACAACCGGTTTAGCGCGGTCGGATGTGCAACCGCCGCCTTGGTCAACTCGTCGCTGAGGTACGCTGAATGCTCCCACTCCGGTCGGGTAACAGCTGCCTGCATGTCGATGTCACGAATTGACTTGCCCATACGGACGATGACACCCCTGATGACTCCGTGCTCGAACTCGCGCATCAGCATCCTCGACCGAACGTGCCATCCGGCCATTGGCCAGAAGCTTGGCGACATTGCTGCGCGCCACCGCCAGATGCAGATTGTCGGCTCCATAGGTTTCTTAGGCAGATTTGACCTGCGTCTGCAGCGCGGCCAGTTCGCGCTCCATCCGCGCGATCTGCTGCCCTGATGGGGTCGGTGTGCCGGCCCCCCTGCCCTTCTTAGCTGTCGCCGGCTGATTGTCCGGTGTCGCTGCGCGAATGGCGCGGGCGAACATGATCGAAAAATTGTTCTGTCCGATCATCAGGTCCGCCTCTTCGATTGAATGTCGGCGTTCCCCAATTCGGCACCGAATGGCCGACTGAAATTGGACAGTCTGCAACCCGAAGCTGCCCGCTGTGATGCAAGCCTGCGAGTCCATTTATGCGAGCATCCCAGAGTACTTGCGCACTATAAGCGAGCGACGAGACGTCTAGCGGGCAGCCCAATTGGTACACAATCTCAAGCCGACGCGACATTGCTGTCCGTCAGCCGACAGTTGATGTTCCGGCCCGCGGGACGTCTGAGCGATATGGCGGATACCGCGACTCCAACATCGTTGGATCCCCTGCTGCGTTCAAGAGGGAGGGCATCGTCCAGGACAAGGCCGACCATGTTGAGCGCTTTGACGCCCGATCTTGCCAAGTTTCGGTGGTTCCGATTAGGTCTTCTCGCTTCAACAAAGGTGCCCTAACCATCCTTAAGTAGGGTGTTCCGAATCCGTATTCTCGGTACCGCCCCGGAGGGGGGCCGAGAATACGGCTGGATATGGTGTTTTGATGAGCAAAGCGAACTTGCCGCCCTGATCGAGAATCGATCGAAGGGCGGTCAAAATACCATGTCCAGCAAGCAGCGATCCACCTTCCGGATTGCTGCTGTGAATGCATGGACTGGTGAACGAAGAGAGCCTGCCACCCTGACCAACGGTCGAGGGGTGGCCAGTCCAAGCATTCACCGCCTGTTCTGCCGATTGGTCGAAGACCTTGCCGCCCTGCCCGCGAGGGCGAGGGGCGGCAATCGGCGGAACAGGCGCATAAAGAACACCTACATTAAAAGTCAGGGGCACCCGTTTCCGAATTTCATGCAGATGCCCTAGCCTCATCGCGAGCGAACCACGGTGAAGAAATGAGCAGTTCCCACGCGTCCCCGGACCAAGTTGTTCTCGTTATGAAAGCCGCCAAGTCCTTCAAGCGCGACTATGCGGTTAGCAGCGTCAATACGTACCGACGCATCATTAATGCGACGTGGCAGTTGTATGATGAGGCGCTTTACGAGTGTCCCGCTCACCAGTTTTACCAGCACAGGGCCGCTTACCAGTGGGCTCTGCGAAACCAGATCGACGCGGCTCTTGCGCTTGCAGCCGAACAGCGTTTGACAGACGAAGAAGCTGCTAAGTCCACTTATGATCGAGCTGTCAGATTGTATGAGCACCTTCAGAGCATCGGGAGCTTCACAGCCCCTAAAGGCGCTCGAACATCTTTGGGCAAGAGCAAGCGCAAGGGACTGAATACGCTTCCAAAGGGTTGGCTGGAGACATTAGTAAACAGTCTTGGGTTGAATGATGCTGCTGCGATCCTGGTAACGGCAGTCGCCGGACTGCGTCCCGCCGAAATTGAAAAGGGCGTCGAAATCATCGCTGACTCTGAACAGCTCATGAGATTTGATGTTATGGGCGCGAAGGTCACCGCGACCTCGGGTCATGCCGCAAGGTCCTTGTGGTTCGAACCAAACGAAGAACCCGTTGCAAAGCGGCTTTGGTCCATGGTGGTTCAGGCTGGAGGGCGGCTGCGCGTGCAGATGAAAGTTCGCACCCTGCACAAGGCCATTGTCAGAGCGACTAAACGTCTGGGGCTCAAGGGCATAAGCAGCTATACGTTCAGGCACCTTCTGGCGTCTAATTTGAAAGCGTCGGAAGCGTTCGATGATGTAGCAATCGCCAATGCTCTGGGGCACCGCAGCACCAGGACGCAGCGCCACTATGGCACCTCTAGGCAGGGCAAGGCGGGCGGAACTGCCCTTGTCAGGGCGAAGGGAAGCGAGATTGTCCGCCAACCCATCCGCTCCCTGCATCCGGAGCACGCCCGAGCCATAGGTGATCAAAAGACGCCGGCTTCTGAGCCGGAGCTCTAGCATCTTGAGGTGTCACACCGTCCCTAATATCTGATCAAGCGTCGTGGCCGTCAAAAATGGCACTTCGAGAGCTTTGAAGTGCGCGGTCCCGCATTTAATTTGCGCCTTTTCGGCGTCCCGCAGTGTGTTCAGGTCGCCTTTGCTCTCGCTTACCAGATACACGTCCTCACCGGCGTCATGCCGGCGGATGATAGCCCAATCTGGATTGTAAGTGCCAAGGGGCGTTGTAATCTTGAACCCTTTCGGCAGCTTGGCGGACCTTGGCTATGCGGTCTCCGGCCTCACTGCTCCAGGCCCGGCACCGGAGGACTGCCGCTCAATTAGGTGGCCGCAGAACATCATGCGGATCGGAACGCTCGGGTTGATGCGCTCGTGGATGCGATCATCGAGCACGCGGGCCAGGCCAGCACCAATCTCGTGCCCCTGGGTTTTTACCGTGGTGAGGTTGGGGGTGATCTGGGTGGCGGCCGAAAAGTCGCCGAAGCCGATCACCGTGGCATCCTGGGGGATCTTGTAGCCCATACCCATCAGTTCCGACATGGCGGTGAGCGCGAGCCCGTCATGGGCACAAAAGAAGGCGGTGGGCTCGAAGCCTTCGTGCAGCAGTTCCCGGAAGCGGCCCATGAACATCTTCTCGGAGTCGAAGGTGAGTTGGCGCAGTTCCACGTCTGGGTGCTGTTCGATCACCTCGCGCAGGCCATAAAGGCGCTCGATACGCCCCCGGTAGTTGGCCGAGCCCTGAACATAGGCGATGCGGCGGTGGCCGAGGCCGATGAGATAATTGGCGACCGCAGCGCCCGATTCATGGTCGGTACCGTGCACCATGTCGAAGCGCTCAAGCGGATCGATCCAGCCATTGAGTGAGAGCGGAATGCCGAGTTCCTTGATCCGGTACTTGCTTTCATTCAGATGCGGTCCGACCATGGAGATACCGGCGCAAGTGCGGGCAAAGGCCTCCACCTCTTCTGGCAAATGCGTCCAGATCATGCGGGTCTGGTAGCCCCGGCGCGCCGCCTCGGCCTGAAAACCGGACTGCACCAGCACCTGCAGTTCGGAATTCACGAGGTCGGTGTCGTGGAAGACAATGCCGAGCACGTTCGGCGTATTGTCCTGCACGGGCCGCAGATAGCCGAGTTCGGCGGCGACGGACTGAACCAGTCGGCGTGTGTTCTCACTGACCCCGCTCTTGCCCGACAGGGCGCGCGAAACGGCAAATTTCGACAGCCCGGTTTTCTCGGCGATGGTGGCCAGAGTGATGCGCGCCAATTTCAGTTCCTCGTTTTAGCGGCTGCTGTTAGTCCTTCCGTCAGAATAACACAACCTAACGTTGCGGCCGTGGATGTTATGTATCGCTCACCTCGACGACCAGAACATCGCGTGGTGCTATGGTGAAGCTGTCGCTGTCAGGTTTTTGGCCGACCGGCCAGTAAACGCTGGTAACGACGATCGGCTTGCCATCGACCGCAACGGAGACATTGGCGGTTTCACGCGTCGGATTGAGCAGCCACAGCACCTGCCGATCGCCTCCCTCATGCAGTCGCGCCTGAATACGGTTGTCGGAAAGCGCAACGCGCGGCTTGCGGCCGGCCCAATCGAGAACAGCCGCGAAATAGCCAAGGTTATTGGCCTCGCTGCGGGTGAAATAGCCGACTCCCGGATGCGAGCCGACCAGCAGAGTACGTCCATTGCCGAAGTCATGCTCGACGACCGCGATCCGCCCGTCGCTGAAGGTGCCCAGAGCGCGGCCGCCCTGCGGCGTGTAGGACTGCAGAAAGCCACCGCCGCGGACCGGCTTGCCCCGGAGGTCGAAGGCAATGCGATCGCCGATATCGGGCATGAACTCCACCTCGTCCTCGCGCACACCGAAGACGACGTCGAGGCCGTGGTTGGGCTGGACGGTACCGACCTTGCCACGATCGCCGAAATAGCCGGGCGTAGCCTCCGAGATCAGGGCCCCCCCCTGCTCTACCCAGCGCCGCAGCGCTTCGGCAGTGCGGCCGGTCATGGCGATGGGATATGGCGCGTAGAGCGTATCATAGCCGGCAATGTCATCGATATGCACCCAGTCGGCCTGAATACCGTTGTCGAAAAAGCCGCGATAGGCGCCCCACATTGCCTGCCGGTAGGTTTCCGGGCAGTGCTTGTGATTGAGCAGATAGTCCCAGGCCTGCGCCTCGGGGATCACCAGCAGGCCGATATCGCCCTTGACCGGTCGGGCTTCAAAGAGGCCCTTCTGGTCGACTGCATTGGCCCATTTGGCGAGGGTGCTCGCCATATCCGAACGCGGCGTGCGGCTGCCATCCATGCCATAGGAGCCGAAGGCGCCAAATAGCGGACCGTCGAGCAGCGGGCGATAGCGCAGGTTGAGCACGCCGGTGGCGCCGGCGGCGAAGGAGGTCATGGTAAGGAGCCGAATGTCCTCGGGCTCCATGACGCGGGCATCCTCCTTGTCGCGACCGAGCACCTGCGGCTGCATCCACAGCGGACCACCGGGGCGCTCGGCGTGCCACCACTTCTTGCCGCGGGCGGCGGCACGGGTGAGGTCCGGGCCGAAAAAATTCTGCCAGGGTTTGAAGCCGCGGCGTCCGGGCACCCAAGTCAGGCCATAAAGCTCAACCTTGGATGCAGCGAGCCAGTCGTCCGAGCCATGGGAGGCCATGTTGGGGATGGCGCCGCCGACGCCATGGGCGGCAATCATGCAGTCCTGGTCGATGGCACGGATAGTATCGATGCGCCACTGCATCTGGCCGTAGTAGTTGTCGCGCTTGAACTCGAGCCAATCCAGGTTCTGTGGATAGGCCGCAACCTCACGCGGAGCCCGGATGTCGTCCCACTCGGCATACGAGTAGCGGTACCAGGCGCTGGCGAGGCTATCGAGGTCCCCGTATTTTTGCTGAAGCCAGCGGCGGAAATCAGCCTGCATCCAGTCGGAATAGTCGACATCGGCGGAATAGTTCACCTCGTTCCAGACGTCGTAGCCGAGCAGTGCCGGATGGCCCTTGTAGCGGGTTGCAAGAGCGGTGAGGAAGGCGCCGGCGGCCTCTTTCACCTCGGGGCAGTTCAGGGTCAGCGAGCCGGCACCGCCGCCATTGTGAGCGAAGCCACCCACGGCGGCGCTGACACCCATGATCGGCTCAAGTTCACGGCCATCGGCGCGGATCTGGCGGGCATGGGCGAATTTGCGCCAGGCCCAGTCCGGCACCGTGTGGGTGAGTTCTGCGATAATGGTCTTGATGTCGTGCTTGGCAGCAAGGTCCATCTGCCGGTCATAATCCTCCCAGTCGTAGACGCCGGGGCGGCGTTCGATGGCCGACCACATGAACCAGTGCCGGAAGACGTTCAGCCCGTCGTCGGCAGCGACGCCATAGTCGCGCTCCCAATCCTCGCGCGGCGGGTTGGACTTGCGAAAATAGACGGCGCCAAACGGGGTCTGCGGCAGCTTGTCGAGCGGCATGTCGGTATTCTCCGGCAATGGGAAGCCGTGCGGCGCCATACAGACGCCGCCAAGGCTGCCTCAATATAAAAGTCGGGCTAGTCGGCGCTTGCGCCGGCCAGGGTTTCAAGCGTGCGGATCAGGGCGGAATGGTCCTTGTCGCCATCCCCAAGCGCCAAAGCTGCATTCATCAGTTGTGCCGTCGCCGCAGTGTTGGGGAGGGCGACCTCCAGCGCCTTGGCAGCATCGAGCGCGAGCGCTAGGTCCTTGCGGTGAAGGCGGATGCGGAAGCCTGGATCGAAAGTGCGTTTGATCATCCGTTCGCCGTGCACTTCGAGTATGCGGGAGGAGGCGAAACCACCCATCAGCGCCTCCCGCACCTTGGCAGGATCGGCCCCCGCCTGCCGGGCGAACAGCATGGCTTCGGCGACGGCCTCAATGGTGAGGCCGACGATGATCTGGTTGGCGACCTTGGCGGTCTGCCCGTCACCGACGCCACCGACATGGGTAATGGTCTTGCCCATCAGTTGGAAAAGCGGCAGGGCACGCTCGAAGGCTGCCTCGCTGCCGCCGACCATGATGGTCAGGGCAGCATTCATGGCCCCGACCTCGCCGCCGGAAACCGGCGCATCGAGGTAGTCCACGCCCTTTTCCGCGAGCCGCGCCGCGAACTCCTTGGTGGCCACAGGAGAAATCGAGCTCATGTCGATCACCAGCGTGCCCGGGAGCATCCCATCGGCAACGCCCCCCGCGCCGAACAGCACCGCCTCGACGTCGGGTGTGTCGGGGACCATGAGGATAACCACATCGGCCGCCGCGGCGGCTTCGCCGGCGCTGGCGACCGCCTTGGCCCCAGCATCGACAAGGTGTTGCGAGACTGGCTTCACCCGATGCACGAATAGCTCGTGGTCGCCAGCCAGCAGGTGTCCAGCCATCGGGCGGCCCATCACGCCCAGTCCGATAAATCCGATCTTCATGGCTCAGGCCCTCCGCAGGTAGGGGGCCATCCACTCGAGCCCCGCAGTCGTTGTGGTTTTCGGCTTGTATTCGCAGCCGACCCAACCGGCGTAACCGAGCCGGTCGAGTTCGGCGAAAATGAAGCCATAGTTGATCTCCCCCGTGCCGGGTTCGTTGCGTCCCGGATTGTCGGCAATTTGGACATGGCCGATGCGGTCGAACAGGCGCTCGAAGGTGGGCACCAGGTCCCCCTGGGAAATCTGCATGTGATAGAAATCGTACTGGATCTTGAGGTTGTCGACGCTCGCCACGGCCATGATGGTTTCGGCATGCTCGGTGGTCGACACGTGGTAGGTCGGCATGTCGCGCCGGTTGATTGGCTCGAAGACCAGCGCGATACCAGCATCCGCCAGGCGCGGCGCAGCATAGGCGAGATTGTTGGCGAGGGTGCGGTCCAGTTCTGCCGCATCGGCGCCGGTCGGAGCAAGCCCTGCAAGGCAGTTCACCGTGGGGCAGCGGAGCGCCTTGGCGTAAGCGATGGCAGTATCCACCCCACGGCGGAACTCCTCGAGGCGATCCGGCAGGCAGCCGATGCCGCGCTCGCCGGCCGCCCAGTCGCCGGCGGGCAGATTGAACAGGACCTGCACCACGCCTGCCTCGGCCAGAGCATCGGCGATCACACCCTTGTCCAGCTCATACGGCGACACGTATTCGACGGCACCGAAGCCGTCGGCCGCTGCCTTGCCGATGCGCTCGATCAGCGGCAGCTCCTGGTAGAGAAACGATAGATTGGCGGCAAATTTCGGCACGAGGCGTTTTCCTCCGGTCAGGCAGTGAATCGGGTGCGGTGGAGCATGCGCTTGTTGCGCGGGTCAGGGTTTGGAACAGCCGAAATCAGGCTCTGGGTGTAAGCCTGCTGCGGCGCAGTGCAGATCTGCTCGGCGGGCCCCAGTTCCACCAGCTTGCCACGGTGCATGACGGCGACCCGGTCGCAGAAATAGCGAACCACCGAGATGTCATGCGAAATGAAGACGAAGCTCAGATCGAGCCGCTTCTGGATCTCGAGCAGCAGGTCGAGGATCTGCGCCCGGATCGAGACGTCGAGGGCTGCGGTGGCTTCGTCGGCAATGATGATCTTGGGATCGAGCGCCAGGGCCCGGGCGATGCCGATGCGCTGGCGCTGCCCGCCCGAGAAAGCGTGCGGGTAGCGTTCGCGCATGGCAGGGTCGAGCCCGACCAGTTCAAGCAACTCGCAGACGCGGTCATCCATGGCCATTCGGCTGAGCTTGCCCCCAACCACCAGTGGATCGGCAACGATGTCGCGCACGGTCATGCGCGGGTTCAGCGACGCGAACGGATCCTGGAAGATGAGCCGGACCTCGCGATGGAAACTGCGCATCCGCCGCTTGGACATTGCGGTGATGTCCATTTCCTGATCGCCTCCGGGCCGGAATAGGACCTGGCCGGAGGTCGGCTCGACGATGCGCAGCAGCATGCGGCCCAGCGTGGTCTTGCCGGAGCCGCTTTCGCCCACGATACCGAGGTTCTCTCCGGAATGGAGATCGAAGCTGACATCGTCTACCGCCTTGAGGGCGTGCTTGCTGCCGCCGAACCAGGAGGTCATGGCGCCATAGACCTTGGATAGGTTGCGGGCGGAGAGCACTACCGGTCGGTCCGCGACATTGTCATCCCGGGTCGCCGCCCGCCGGTTCTGCTCGAGCTTGACGGTAGAGTTGAGCAGACGGTGTGTGTAGGCATGTTGCGGGTTGTGAAAAATGTCGTCGACCGTGCCGCTCTCGACGATACGGCCGAAATGCATCACCGCGACCTCGTCGGCCACTTCCGCCACCACGCCCATATCGTGCGTGATCAGCAGCATGGCCATGCCGCGGCTGACCTGCAGGCGCTTGATGAGGTCGAGGATTTCCGCCTGGGTGGTGACGTCGAGAGCGGTTGTGGGCTCGTCGGCGATCAGCACTTCCGGGTTTGCGGCCAGCGCCATGGCGATCATGGCCCGCTGGCGCATGCCCCCCGAAAATTCGAAAGTGTAGCGATCGACCATCTGCTCGGGATTGGGGATTTCCACCTGCCGCAGCAGTTCGATGGTGCGTGCCCGCGCCTCGGCCTTGCCGAGGCTGGTATGCAGGCGCACCGCTTCGATGATCTGAGCGCCGATCGTATGCACCGGCGACAGCGAGCTCATGGGTTCCTGAAAGATCAACCCGATGCGACCGCCGCGAATGGCCAGCAATTCGCGGCTGCGCTCATCGAGCCTGGCGATATCGACGGGTTCGCCCTTGCCACGCAGGGTGATGCTGCCGCTCGAAATGGCGCCATTGTGGTCGATGATATGCATCAGTGCCCGGGCGGTCACGCTCTTGCCGGAGCCGCTTTCGCCCACGAGACACAGCGTCTTGCCGCGCCGCAGCTTGAAGCTGACATTGCGGGCGGCGTGCAGTACCTCGTTACGCATCCGGAAATCGAGGCTGAGATTGTCGACGCTCAGCACGACATCCTCGTCGGTCTGGCTCGCGTCGGGGGCAGCTGAAACCTGCGTTACCTGCATCGGATCAGCTTTCATAAGGGTCAGCGGCGTCGCGCATGCCATCGCCGAGGAAATTGTAGGCAAGCACCGTCATCACCACGGCGCCGGCGGGCCAGATGAGCTGCCACGGCGCGTTGGCGATGGTGCGCACGTTCTGGGCCTCCTGCAGCAGCACGCCCCACGAAACAATCGGTGCCTTGAGCCCGATGCCGAGAAAGCTCAGCGCAGTCTCCGCAACGATCATGGTGGGCAGGGCCAGGGTCACCACCGCCAGGATGTGGCTGGTGAGCGAGGGCAGGATGTGGCGGAAGATCACCCGACGCTCGGACGAGCCGTCGAGCTTTGCCGCCGTGACGAAGTCCTCCCCCCGAAGCGCAAAGAAACGCCCACGCACTTCTCGCGCCAGGCCGGTCCAGCCGAACAGCGAGACAATCAGGGTGATGACGAAATACACCGTCAGCGGCGACCAGGTCAGCGGAATGGCAGCGGCAAGCCCGAGCCACAGGGGAATGGTCGGCATCGAGGAAATCACCTCGATCACGCGCTGGGTGAGCGTGTCGATCACGCCGCCATAAAAGCCAGAAATGGCGCCAAGCACGACGCCGAGCAGCAGGCTGATACAGACGCCGACCACGCCGATCGACATGGAAATGCGGGTGCCGTAGATCAGCCGCGTCAGCAGGTCCCGCCCCAGGCGGTCAGTACCGAGCAGATACATCGTGTCACCGGGGTTGACCGGCCCAAGCAGGTGCAGGTCCGCATTGAAGAGCCCCCACATCTTGTAGGGTGCCCCGCGAACGAACAGTCCTACAGGCACATGCTGCTCGGGATCCGCTACATAGGTTCGGCGGAGCGAGGCCGGATCCACTTCCATGGTGTAGCCGGTGACATGAAGCTGGAAGCGCGTCGACCCATCGTCTCCGGTAACGAAGAAGCCCAGCTGCTGCGGCGGCGCGTTGGTGAACTGCGGCCGGGACGCGTCAGGTACGGCGGGCGCCAGTATCTCGGCGAAGATACCGATGAAAAAGAAGAACAGGATGACCCAGCCGGATACGAGCGCAACCTTGTTGCGCGAGAACTTGTACCAGATCAGCTGCCACTGCCCTGCCGAACCGGTATCGGCCTTACGACCGCCTGCCGGCTTCAGCGGGGTGATGGCGGGCCCGGCCTCGGGCTGCTCGTCGATGAAGGTATGGACTGTCATCAGGTGAACCGAATTCTGGGATCGAGGAGGGCGAGCAGCAGGTCCGACACCAGCATGCCGATCAAGGTCAGCACGCCCATCAGAAGGATGAAGCTGCCGGCGAGGTACATGTCCTGGCTGATCAGTGCGCGCAGCAGCAGGGGGCCAGCGGTGGGCAGGTTGAGCACGATGGCGGTGATGGTGACGCCGGAGACGAGCTCGGGAAGCACCCAGCCAATCGCCGAGACGAACGGGTTGAGCGCAATGCGCACCGGGTATTTGAGCACCACCTTGTATTCGGGCAGGCCCTTGGCCTTGGCGGTAATGACATAGGGTTTGTTCAGTTCGTCGGTGAGATTGGCCCGCAATATGCGGATCATTGCCGCCGTGCCCGAGGTGCCGATCACGATGATCGGTATCCAGAGATGGTTCAACAGGTCGAGGAACTTGCCCCAGCTCCAGGGAGCTTCGACATATTGCGGGGAATTGAGCCCGCCCACGCTCTGGCCGAAGAACCGGTAGCTCACATACATCAGCGTCAGGGCCAGGATGAAGTTGGGCACCGCCAGGCCGATGAAGCCGATGAAGGTGAAGACATAGTCGCCGACGGAGTGCCGGCGCATGGCGGAGTAGATGCCGATTGGAAGGGCGACCGCCCAGACGAACAGCAAAGATGCAAGCGAGATGGCCAGGGTCGAGCCCATCCGTTCCCAGATCAGATCGGACACTGGGCGGTTCCACTCGAAAGAGTAGCCGAAGTCCCCGCGAAACAGGATGCCCCCGATCCACTTGAAATATTGCACCCAGATCGGATCGTTGAAGCCATAGACCTCGCGCAGGCGTTCGACCTGGCGCGGATCAACATTGGCGCCGGAATCCTGCATGGAGGCGATCAGCGACGTGATGTAGTCGCCCGGCGGAAGCTGGATGATCATGAAGGCGATCAGCGACAGTCCGAAGAGTGTCGGGATCATGTAGAAGATGCGCTTGATCACGTATTTCAGCATGCCGCTGTCTCCCCTGCCGGCTCAGCTCCAGTGGAGCTGAATCGCGTCCAGCGTTTCGAGTTGGGCAATGCTGACACGCACACGCCCCTCGGCAAGTGCGAAGTCGAGATCTTCCCCGGTGCTGAGCCGTTCCACCGCGCGAACGTCCCGGCCTTTGGGAATGGCGAGCGACAGGGTGAGCGGGCCGACCGGATAGACCTCGCGGATCGGCCCCTTCATCATCATTGGGTTGGTGATGTTGTTGACCAGCACCACCGTGCTGCCCTCGCCCTCGCGGACGGACAGGTCCACCACTGCCTGCCCTTCCAACTCGACGTCGGGGCGCTTGCCCAGGGCCCAGCGGACGCTATTGGCAATCAGGCGAGCGTGGTCGCCGGCGAACACTTCCCAGAAGATCGCGCCGATGTTCCAGGGAATGTAGACAGTGCGCCCGCCCCCTGCATGCTGCCGTGCGATCACCGCAGCGCCGTGGGGCTCCTCGCGCGGATAGACCTCTTCCATCGGCAGGTCGGGGAAATCCGGCACGAAGAGGAAAGGCTGCTCGCTGTCCGCCACGGCTTCGATGCCGATCAGTTCCGTGCCGCCCATGATCCGGGCAGCACCATCGAAGCCCTGGTTGATCGCGTGGGTGCCGTTGAGCGCGACATAGGTATTTTTTACCGGGCCGCGCGCCGGACGGGTCAGGCGGTAGCCGAGCAGGTCGGCAAGGACCGGCGTGTCGCGTGGCTGGTTGTCCGGCGTGCGATAGCCGGATTCATGGGCGACCACGAGCGAGCCGCCGCGGGCCACATAGGCTGCCAGGGCAGCCGCCTGTTCTTCCGACAGGCAGGCGGAATTGGCGAGGATCAGCACCTTGAACTGGTCCATGCGCTCCGGCGTCATCACCGCATCGGACAGCATTTCGAAGGGCAGCCGTGCCTCGACCAGGGCATGGTAGAAACCCATGTCATGCGCTTCCGCCAGGCGGCGGGAAGCATGGTCGTGGTGGCGTAAAGTGGTGGTCGGGTCGAGAATGGCGATCTCGGCCACCGGTTGCGTGGCCGCCAGCGCCGGCTCTAGCCGGGCATGAAGCGTGAAGCTTTCTGCCACCGGCTCGATCCAGCGCGCGTCTGGAAGCACACCATTGAACTTGGTGAACCAGGGCAACAGGCCCTGCGTCGTGCCGCTGTCCATCCAGGCGCGGATCTCGGGCCCGGTGGTCACCGCATCTTTCCAGCGATGGGCCTCTTCCGGCCCGATGGAGGTGATGAGGATCGCGGGGCGATCCTGGAACGTGGCCCGCATGCGCTTGCCGTTGCGGCCGCCCTTCCACACCGGCTCGGTACCATGCCGGCCCTGGTCATCGACGCAGAGGAAGGGGCAGTATTTCTCGATTATCTCGAGATCGAACTCCATCAGCGAGACCGACCCCATATTGGGGATGAAGCTCGTATGGGGCTTGATGGCCTTCATCACCTGATCCCATTCCACCACCAGCCGGCTGAGCTTGGTGCGGCGCCAGGCGCCCCAGGCCAGCCAGGCCGGATCGTCGAGACTGTTGGTCAGCGGCAGGTCGTGGCCGGATGCGGTCTTGAAGTCACTGCGGCAGGCATGGCAGTAGCAGACGCCATGCCCCTGCCAGCGGTTGGCGAAGATCGCGTCGATATCGTAATTGGCGGTGATCTCGCGCAGCACTTCGGGCATGAACTTGAAATTGTAGTCCGAATAGGCGCAGGTCACCCAGACATCGGGATAGGCCCAGTGGCGCATGCGATTGCCGTCGCGGTCGACCATCACCCATTCGGGATGGGCATCGGCGGCATCCTGGTGGATGGCGTGCGGGTCGACGCGGGCCATCACATGCATGTCGAGACTGCGGGCGCCCTCGACCAGCGTGCCGAACGGGTCGCTATCGCCGATGAATTTGCTGACGTAATGCAGCGGCACCTTGCTGGGGTAATAGGCGACATAACCGCCGGCGCTGATGCAGGTCGCGTTCGAGCGGGTGCGCTTGAACACGTCGATCCAGACCTTGGGATCGAACTTGACCGGATCGTCCTCGGCCAGGGTGAGCTGGGTCCAGCGCGTGGCGGAGCGGTACCAGTCCGGCATGCGCAGCCGGGCGGAGGAGGATGGGGCGGCGTCGAGCATCTTGGGCCTGCAAGGTACGAGTTCGGGGTGACGCCGGCCCGTAGGCCGGCATCTTGGGGAGGTCAGGAAAATGGTGGCGGTCAGGCCTTGAAGAACTGCTCCGGCCGCGCCGGTCCAGGTGTGGGCCAGCCGAACGAGTTCGGCATGGTGTCCATCAGGTTGACCACGTCGTTCTTGACGATGCCGTAGCCGTCGGGCGGCCAGCTGACGCCGAAGGTGAAGAACAGGTCGGCAGCGTTCTGCAGAATCTGCGCCATGATCTGGCCCTGGGTAGTTGGATCGCCGGTGCCGTTGAGGTCACGATAGAGATCCTGCTGGGCCTTGACTGCCTGGGGTGGCTCGATCGCCGCGGGGTTGTCCGGCTGGGTGTAGTAGAGCGACCAGCCGGGCGCATAGAAGCAGTTGCTGTTGGTCGGCACATAGAACCGGGCGTCCAGCATGGCGGCAATGCCGGAGTTGGCGCCGAACTGGTGGGCGGTGGCGTCGTATTCGCGCCCGCGCCGCACCCTTTCCTCCCACAGGGAGCGGTCCATGGTGCGCATCTGCACGTCAAGACCCACCTGCTGGAACATGGGAATGGCGAGCTCGAACATGTCGAGGAAGGTGGTACGGCTCTGGTCGATCTCGAAGATGATCGTCACCCGCCTTCCCTCGGCGTCGAGGCGGTAATTCTCGCCGTCTCGCTCGGGGATGATGGCATCGAGCATCTCGTTGGCGCGGGCCGGATCGAATTCGGTGAACTGCTTGGCCAGCTGCTCATTGTAGAGCGGATCGCTTTCGATGATGGACGGCTGAGCGGGCGAACCCTGACCAATGAACACCGCGTCGATCAGCGCCTGGCGGTCGACTGCCAGCGACATGGCGTGGCGGAATTCGAGCGTGTTGAACAGCTCGCGCTTGGTCTCGTCGACGTGATTGAGATTGAGCTGGAACGCCATGACGTTCGCGGCCGTCTCCTTGAGCGTATAGAAATGGTAGTCGCCCGTTTCCTGCGCATCGAACAAGGTGGGCCGGTTCGCCGGCGTGGCGATGTACTGGTCCATGATGTCGATTTCGCCCTGCAGGGTCTTGAGCAGCAGCACTTCGGGGTCGGCGACCATCTGATAGACGATGCGGTCGAAATAGGGCAGTTGCGTGCCTTCCGTATCCACCTTGAAATAATAGGGGTTGCGGATGGCGATCGAGATCTCGGTGTTCTGACCGGGCGCCTCGGTGAAGTACCAGGCGTTGAGCGTGGGCCGGTTGGCATTCTGGAAGAAGGTGTTGTCGTCCTGGAAGCCGACTTCGCGCTGGAACAGAGCAATCCAGCTTTCGAGCCCCTGTGCCTTGGCGAGTGCGTCCGCCTCCGGATTGTAGCGAATGTGGAACTGCTCGAGATAGTGCTTGGGGCAGCGGGGCAGCTGATCCTGCTGCGCCCAGGCGAGCTGCTGCAGGAAGAAGCCGTTTGGTCCAGCGAAGCGCACCTTGAAGGTGGTTTCGTCGATGACTTCGAGTTCGGCCTTCTCGCCGTCCACGATCCAGAAGGCCTGCTCACCGAGATTGGTCTCTTCGTCGGTGAAATAGGCGTCGTACCAGAACTGGATATCTTGGGTCGTGAAGGGCTGGCCATCGGACCACTTGTGGCCCTGCCGCAGCTTGATCGTATATTCGGTGGAATCGGCGCTGACTTCGTAGCTCTCGGCAGCATTCTCGACAAGCCCGGTCCATTCCGGGTTAAAGCGCAGCAAGGGTTCGTAGCCCTGGTAGCGCACCAGCATCGACAGCGAACCGCCGCCGACAAGGGCATGGTTCCAGTCACCGCCCTGCGGGCCGGGACGCTCCAGTGGCGTCATAACCAGCGGGTTGACCGGCAGGCGGTCTGCTACCGGCGGCAATGCGCCCGAACTGACTTCGGCCTCCAGGAATGCCGACTCTGCGATATCCTGCGCCCGGACCACGCCGGACAGCATGAACGCCCCCGAAAAGGCGACTGAGCCAGCGATAAAGGCTCTGCGACTGATGCGATGCATATGTTCCCTCCTCAGCTAACGTCGTTGCGATCTTTTAGCTAACAGAAGGCTAGTCCAACTTCCATCGTTAGGTAAAGTGTTATGTTTCTGAAGGTGGAAGTGTGCCGGATGCAGGGCGATATCGTATGTTTTGCTTCGGCCCGATCTGACCCAGTCTTGCGAGCAACGGACCGATATCATGCAAGGGGGAGCGCGTGACAGAACGGAACGCGCCAGGATCAGCACGCCGGCGCCTGAATTCACTTTTCCTCGACTTGCCCGGCTTGCTGGTCCTGGCGCGTTCTCGGATCAGTGACGCCCCAAGTGGCGCCAAATCCGACTATGCACTAACAATACAACCGGACCGCTTCACGTGGGGCAGACCACTTGGCTGAAGGGCCTACGACACCGCAGCGAGCGACGTCAATGCGCCCGCCTGCATGCAAGGAGGAATTTCTGTAACCTTATGCAATACATTGACATTTATCGCTGAATGTATAAATCTTGAGTCAATGAAAAATGGCAGCCAGCCTCTAAAATTGCTGACGAAATTGAAGCGAGACCGCAAACGGGTAGTGTCTCGCAGAGAGCTTGTGTCATTTTCCAAAATCATCTCGAACCCGAACCGGGTCATGGATCGGTTGGAGCGTGAAGGCTTCGCCGAAAAGTTAGAGCGCGGCACGTGGCTGATACCGTCGCAGGAACGACCGAGTTTCGACACGCCTCGTTTCTGGAGCAATCCGGACTTGAGCGACCCCCTCACCATAAGTGCCTTGGTGGTACGCAACCCAACGGCTCGGGACGTGGCGAGGATGGTCTTGGCCTATGGATCCAGACCAGCGGAAAAAGCCATGGCCGAAATGGTTGCCGAGGGCCGGATGTCGTCGGCTGCTGTGGATCGCGCCAGGCGAATGATCAACAATGCCAAGGTGGGCTTAGCCAATGCTGCAAATAGACGCGCTGCGTGAGGATACAAGGCAACTCTACCTGGACCTAAGGGCGCTCGGTGGATTTGAGGAATTTGTCCTGATCGGTGGTACGGCTATGGCCCTCCATCATGCCCATCGAGAGAGCGAGGACCTGGACTTCGTCTATGTACCGGCAAGCGGCACCGCCGACCGCGGACAGCTGCCGATGGGGGTGATCAACTCGATCATTCGAGATTTGGCAGATCGTGGACACGCCGTTCGCTCCATCACGAACGACGAGGATATGGAGAATGCGGAGAATGAGGGGTTCTATTTGCCGAACTCCCACCAGGACTGGTCCGTAAACGGGGTCAAGCTGACCTTTTTTGCAGGTGACACGGCCGACCGCTTGCGCCCGTTTCACACTCTCGAAACTGTTGAGGATCACGGATTACGCATCCTGACGTCAAAAGCGATATTCGAGACCAAAAGCCGACTGATCGTGCAGCGTCGGACAACCCGGGATTTGTTCGATCTCTGGTTTTATCTTGATCGAATGGGGGAACCGATCGAGCGCGCTGTCGGGTTCGCCCACCAAGAGCGTCCACACTATAGCGAGGATCAGATCCTCCGGCTGTTCCAGCCGCTGAAAAAGCAAGTCGACGACCCAGGCTTCAAACCGATCGTCGCAGGGGCGCCGCAGGATTTTCAAGCACTGATCGCTGCTCTCGCGACAAAAGTTGATGAGTATCAGCAGCGCGTTGCGGAAGAAGTCCTGAGGGAAGACGCCGCATCGGGATTCTCTCGTTGATGACTGCTGTCGCCCTTAGGTGGGATGCTTTAATCAGCGCGCACGCCAAGGCCCCGACTGCCTTGCCCTGAGGTGATCACCAGAACAAAGACGGGAGGGTTTACCGCCCTGCTTGGTGGCTCCATTGAATTTCGTCATCGGAAATAGGATGCTTTCTCGACGGTATAGGTTAGTTCGTCAATGGCTCCACCTCAGGCTTACTTCGCCAGCCAGTGATCAATGCGCGCTTCGGGATCGTCCATGGCTGCCATGCACGGCTCCCTGTGATCGGCGAGTAGGATGCTGATGTTGGATGTGTTTCCTCCGATGCGCTCTTCCATCTCTCCTCGACGGCAAGGTCAAAGCGCGCGATGGTCGTCTCCGGCAGCAACCCGATCGTTTCGCCGGTCGTGGTGGCATAAACAAGCGCCTGCCCCACCAGCGTCTGATATTTCGCGGCGGTCGCGAGATCGTTGGAGTTCTCCAGCGCAACAGTGATCACGCCGAAATATGCGGCGCATGTCGCGAACTCGTGCGAGAGATTGTTTAAAGCTGGCTGCGGCTCTGCAGCAATTGCCGGCAGAGTTGCGGTCAGCAGCAGCGCAGTCGTCGCAAGCAGTCTCATTATGGCCCCCACCCCCAGGCGGCTCATTGCTACCCGGATGCGTCACTTCCAGAATTCAGGCGCTGGATGCGTGAAGTGTACCTGCCAGTGAAATTACCAGCCTATCTGGCGACCAAAATTAAAAAACAGCAGCTTCCTCCATCGATTATGGATCTTGCCTTGTTAGCCTTCCAACCCGGCGCCTGAGTAGGCCCGCGAAACCAAGAAGCCGCCCTAACCGGCGGGCTTTTTTCTGCCCGATTTTGAACAAGGAATCACAGGAATGTGAACATGTTACGAAGAACGCCTGAATCGTTCTGAGGCTGGTTTTGGGGGGCTCAGAAAGAGAATGCATTGTGCGAATTCGAACCTAATGCTGGCGCCACTGAGGCGCTGGTTGGGCTACCCGTCGCAGAAGTTGAGCGCGACCTGATATTGGCTACGCTGCGGCAGACCGGGGGAAATCGAACTCACGCTGCCAACGTTCTTGGCATCTCGATCAGAACGATGCGCAACAAGCTACGTGAGTATTCCGACGCCGGGATTGAAATTCCAAGTCCCACTACACCCTAACAAATGAGCCCCGCTTCGGTGGGGCTTTTTGCTGCCACAATCCCAAGGCTTGGATCAGGCAGGCCCACGGGCTCAGGGAAGGCTTACCGCCCCCAGGCTGCGCCTTCCCGCTTCAATTCCATTTCGGCACCGGGACTAAAGGGGAATACCGAGATGAACGGGAATCGCGGCCTATCGGCGTGACGTCCCTCCCTGACGTTGTTTCCTGAACTTGGCCCCGCTTCGGCGGGGTTTTTCTTTGCTACACGCCCCGACAGCGTGGAGTTGCCTTAGGTCGCTGTGTCGATCGGGCTTAGCGATATCCGACACCCATCACATAGTCCCGCATCATCGCCTCTTCATTGACCGACTCGCTTAGTAGCGCCTGAAGCATGTCTCGGGCGTTGAGAACGCCAATTGGTTCATCCGCGGCGTCGATAACCGGAACGTTTTTCAAGCCTCGTGCATTCATGTCGGACCACAGCGTTTCCAACACGTCCCCTGCCCTGCAAAACAACACATCTCGTGTCATCGCCAGCCCCAACAACGTAGTACAAGCCGCGCCCTGGCATTGCCCGATCTGCTTCACCACGTCAGTTTTCGTAACGACCCCGACAAGGCGGCCTGCATCACCGTACACCACCAATAGATCAACGCCGGCACCGAGCAGTCGCGCGGCCTCCAGCAACGGTGCATTCTTCGCGATGATAACGAGGCGCTCGCGCGCGGCAGGCAAAATTGTTTCGACAAACATATGCGCCTCTAGACGTTTGGAAGACACAATTCGGCGCTTGGTGCTCTGCAAGAGGTCCGTGAAACCTGAAGCTTCACGGACCTCTGGCGCGTCTAGGCTAAAGTAGGTTAGGCGCGGTCATCGACATAGATGATGACCGATCCATCGGCATTGCTCTTCACTGCAACAACGTCGTCCGCGCTATGGCCTTCCGCTTCGAGCTTGGCTTTGATGGCTGCATTCGCTTCGATGTTCGAATGCAGCGTCGTCATGGCCTCGGCATTGGCAGACAGCGCCTCATCAAGCGCGGCAGCTTCCGTGGCGGCATTACCTTGTAGCGAAGACAGCAGGATAATGGTGACGCTGGCTTCATCCGTCACGGCAGCCAGGTCGACATCGGCCGAACCAGCAACCGATGACACCACCGAGCCGTAAGTCTCGTCGGCCACGCCACCAGCATTAGATTTCGCATTGGCATCGACACCGACCTGAGCGCCGACGGCCGGGGTTCCGACGGTTACGCCCGCTCCAGCTCCAGCTCCAGCTCCAGCGCCGGCATCCTGGGCGAAGCTAGGCAGAGCGATCGACGCGAGAAAGGCCGCGGCCGTGGTTAGGATCAGGGTGTTCTTCATTTTCATCTCCTTGGTGAGATTGGTGCCCCCTCAACAGGGTGAAGAACGACCCGAGCCGCCGATGGTTGCGAATTTTGATTACGCGTTTCGATCCAAATCCCTGAGCTTCCGACTGGCGATCTTTCCCTTCAGCCAAAGCTTCCGCGCTGTCAAAATGAGCACAATCGCGCCCATCACGACGACGAAGGCTTGGTTGGCCCCTGTTGCGGCGTGGACGAACTCATTCCACCACGGAAAAGTTATGCCGGCGGCCCCGGTGACTGTGCCGAATGCGTTCTCTTTGTTCATGGGCGCGACCGCGAAGGATGTCCTGAACTGACCAGATGTTGCGCCCCTTCCGGGGAACGTCGCCCACGGCCTCCCGTTCATAGTCCTCAACGGGCACCAGAGGCGGCGGTGCGCACACGGTGCTATCGGGTCTGGAAAAACCAGTTGTGCCAGCTGTTGCAGGTGAGCGTTGCCCGCGCCGTCGAGCTGCGCTGAAGGCCAAGGGCCTTCACCTCGCGCGGGCTCATGTCATAGGCTCGCCGAAAAGCGCGAACGAAGCTCGGATAGTGCCCGAAGCCATAAGCCTCGGCGATGCCGGCAACGCTTCTGTCCTGCAGGGCAGGATCGACGATGTCCGCGTGGATGCAATTCAACCGCCGCTCCTGAACATAGGCTGCAAAGCCGCCGAACGGCTGGAACAGATAATACAGCTTGCGGCGCGACAGGCCGAAATGAGCGGCAATCGTTTCCGCATCAAGATGGGGAGCGCGAATGTGGGCCTCGACATATCTGCGGATTTCCTGGGTGCCCGCAAAACGGACCGCGCCGATTTCGGTTTTCGAAACCTCACCATTAAGAGCCGCCGCGATCAGCTCCAGTGTCGGCCTCATGATTGCTTCGGCTTGGACGGCATTCAGGCTCGGGGCAAGGTGATAGAGCGATGTGAGGTGCGTGCGGAGCAATTGGGTAAGCGGATTCTGCCCTGAAATGGCGCGCTGGTTCTGCTCGTCGGGAAGTTTCAGCAGCGGCGCCAGCAAATCTCGCTGCATCACCACAAACAGGACATCCAGATCACTGGACTCAACAGCTTGTGGTTGAGAAAGGTCGGTAAGGAACACATCGCCGGGGGCTTCGGCCCGTGACTCGCCATGCCCGTCGCGTTTCCCGATCGCCCCGCTCAGAACAATCTTCAAACCATACTGGGAAAAACCATCGCGCGCGATCCGGTAGCGCGAGCGGTCAATACGCTGGGCGGGCGTACCGACCCGGCCGATCATGACCGCGCCGAAAAGATGGCACTCGAACACGCTTCGGAACGGCTCCTGCGTATTGCCGCATGGTCGCGATTCCCAATAGGGCACGAGTTCCTCCTGCCAGAGGGCAAAGCCCGCCTTCCTAACAAGATTGCCGGTATCAATGCGGAAAGACTGAAGCGCCGCGCCGGCCTCGGCGTTCCTGCTGTCGACACTGTTCACCAAGCCCAGCCCCTCGATGATGGTCATCGAACAACCGGCAATGACCAGCATTGCCGACGTTTAACATTCGCTCCGCCCCTCTTAATTTGTCAAATCACGGTGCGAGCTCATCCCAACATGCAGTGGTGATCGTTCGGCTGAAAGAAGGACTTGGCCTGGCGTCCGCCAATCGCTTACGGGCAGCGGTCAAGGTCCCTTGGGTTAGTCGAAATTCGCCGGAGCATTCGAATCGACTCGCTCCGGGTCGAAAGCACTGAGGGCCCCATGGCGCCACCTTGGCTGAACCGGCTGTCTTCCCACGTCACATTTGCACACACGGCGAGAATAATTGCACCCAGGGCGATATTTTCGAACGCAAGCTGGTTTGCCTTTGACAGCGGCGCCGGTTGCTCGTTCGTTCCGTAACTTCTAACCAAGGGAGTTAAAACATGAAGACGTTTCGTGCATTCGCCGTTGCCGCCGTGCTCGGCGCTACACTTCTCGCATCGTCGGCCGCATATGCGAAGCCTGATAGGAGCCCAATTGGTGATGTGTTCTGCTGGATGTTCCCAGAGATTTGCGAACCATTAGGCCTGTGAAGAGATAAGTGGTGACCTCGATGAATAAGGTTCGTGCAATCGTCGTTGCAACTATGCTCGGCATTTCAGTTCTTGCTCCATCAAATGCAATGGCGATGCCACCGCAAGAACTTGATGACTACATATGCATTAACTACCCTCTTTCGGAGACTTGGTTTTGCATCTACTGGCCTTTCTAGTGAAATCACCTCATCTATTTTTGTGATGACAAAGGGGGCCGGACGTTCTGTCTGGCCCTACTTTTAAGCTTCAGCCTCGTTTGCCTGCCGCTTCAGGTAGGACGGCGGTGACGGCTAACTGCAATTGCCTCACCGCCATGGCCACCACTGCGAGGCTGACACCACTAGCCCCGACAGCGTCGCGGCCAGCCCGGCCACGCCAAGCAGCAACCGCCAGCTGCCCTTGGTGCTGACCAACACGTCCCGCATTTCGCGGATCATGTCGGCCTGTGCTTCCACCTGCTTTTGCAGGGCGGAGACCTCGGCAGAGAGGCGTCCGATTTCGCGGTCTATGCTTGCCGTCATGTGTGCGCCCCGCGCTGAATGTGGGAGAACGGGCGGCCGGAGCCGCCCGACTGGGTCAGTTGCCGAACAGCATGCCCATGAGGGAGCGCCGCTTGGTAACGGAGACGGCCGCCTCAATCCGATTGCGGGCGTCGGCCGGCAGATCGGTCATGGCTACCGACTTGCCGCCCATCACGGCCTTGTCCTTGACGGCATCAGCGCCCAAGCAGCGCCACGATGATGGTCAGGATGGCGCCGCCGACGACCTCCCAGGTGCCCTCATCAATGAGGCCGCGAGCAACGAGCCAGGCGCCGGCGGCGGCCAGCCCATAGCGAAGGATGGTGATCAGAAACGGTGCGGTGAAGATGCGGGAGAAGATCGCGTTCATTGGATGGCTCCTATTGCCTTGGCGACGGCAGCGAGCGTCAGGGGGCCGATCTTGCCGTCTGGGGCGACCCCAAGAATGGTCTGCAGGGTGATCGCCGCCCTGCCCGGCCCGCTGTTCACCGCGAAGTCGAACAGCGCCAGGTCGAGCCCGGCCGGCAGGTCATCACCGCGCACCGCGTCCCAATAGTTTTTGCAGTAGATCGGCGTGACGCTGGCCACCGTCAGGGCTTTGACTTCGGCCTTGGTAGCCTGACGTCCGAGCCAGCCGGAGAGCGTGCCGATGGTGACGCCGAGATTTGTCGCGCCGCCTGGATCTGAGGGATGGTCGGCATAAACCACCCTCGTGCTTAAGCACCTCGCCCAGCGCATGGGCGAAGTTGTGTTTGGCCATGATGGCCTCCTGTGGATGTTACGAATGCGAGATACTCCCCAATTAGGGGATGCAAATGCCGGCGGATGGATCTATTACCGGGGCTTTGGCGGATTATTATGCGAGTGCTTCAACGACTTGAATTTGGTTTGATCGTGATAGCGGTCTGCCTGGCTGCCTATTGGTTTGTGATGCAATGACAGACCAAGCTATGCCCGATGACGGTGCCGCTGAGGCCGCGGCAGAAAAGCCGTTCGATCCATGGGAGGAAAAATTTAGCTCCCACTATCGCCCGTCCAGCTCTGACAGAGCCAAAGAAGAAGCGCCGCCCGCCCTCGATCAAGCCGCTGCCTAGATGCAGTTGCAGGTTTTCATCGCTCAGCATGAAGATTGACAGCAGCGGCAACTGCTATTGCTGCCACATGAGAACGGCGCCGAGGCAATCCCGCAGCAATTGCAACATTTGAACTGGCGTCATCTGGCCGTAACGACGCTGGCCGATAGGTTACTTGTGACAGCGGGGCCGATTATCGAGGCCGAGATCGGCAGCAACGGATATGCGCTGCTCAGCCTTACGACGTGACTGGGGAACCTAGATGCGAGTGAACGTGTTTGTCGCTTCTAATGACGGAAAGACACCGCATGAACTGCTGGTGCTACCCTATGAGCCGCAGGGAGGCATACCGCCCCATCTTCAGCATCTGTTATGGCGGAACCTCGCCACCACCATGACCGATGACAAGCTTCTCGGCCGACCTGCCGCGGCAATCGAAGAAGAGATAGCCCGGCTCGGCTACGCCCTGATACCCTCAACTGGCTAGCTTCCCGCATCGTTGGCAATGATGGGCTCCTGTTGATGTTGTGATGTCAGTGAATTAATCGCTCATTCACCAAGCGATGGCAGTCTTGATGAGCGCGCCATGTACCGAGTTCGCGCGGTTTTCCTCCAAAGCCTGCCTCGCTGCCACGCGGGGCAGGCTTTTTTTTTCGTGCAGGGACTTCAATTTTACTTAAATTGTCTGGCTGAAATTGTCGCTCCAGACACCACTGAGGCGCACAACGGGATCGGGGCTCGTGGAGCGTGACCAATGAAGCCAACCACCTTGCCCCACCCGCTTTACGTTCGGGCTAGAGACCATCTCGAACAGGCAATGGCAGTTCTGTCCCGCGAACCCGACGCAGCGCCACTGCTCGCCATGATCGATGAAGCGGTCGACATCGCAATCGAGCTGGCGCATCTCCCACCGGCAGACGAACCCATGTTGCGGCTAAAGCCCTCGGACGAGGTCAGAGATAAGCCTGACGGGGAATGAGGCCCGCCATGACGGCCAGCTGCTATTGTTCGGGAACGAAGCCGAAGATGCATCGTTTTGCGAATGCGCAGGACAAGTCCCCTACTGCGTGGGGGAGTGACCTTGGCGAAGGGAGAGCCGGGTCGCTCCCTTCGCGCGTCGTGCGACCAATGGCCTGCTCGCAATTGGTCGGAATGTAATCGTATGCTCGGACTGGCGCACTTGTCCCAAGCGATGTGCGGCTACCGGGGCCGAGCGTCGAGCGCATTAGCTCCGCCGGCCCCACCCCGCTCGCTGATAGGCAAAGAAAAACCCACAGACGGCGGCTAATGTACGACGCGCAGTCCTGCGAGCTGCATAGGAATGGTTCTGATGGCAGAGAGGGTCGTGGGACTGCGCAGTTACCGGCACGGCGGCCATGATGGGCGGACAAAGAAACCCGCCGAAGCTACATTGGGCAGATTAGAGAACGTTCGCCGGCATCATTGTGGGATCGGTAACGCCTCTGCTACGGCCAGCACAAAATCGAATAGTTTCCGATCTTCCATAATAGCCATATCGATGTTGCCGTATGTGAGGCCTTCGATTAGCTCGCTGCGTGCATCGATTGCGGCGGTTTTGCCCCCGGCCTTTTCTATTCGGTCAAGGAGAAACGCTTCCGAGAGATACAGCGCGTTGACGACGATCTTCATTTTTTCAACGTCAGTGTGGGAATGGATTTCACTGGTGTCGCTCATTTCCGTCCAGCCTCCTGCGCGCGAATATAGCTGCAGGCTAAATCGGATCGGAGGGCAAATCGTTCCCTAAGCAGCCGCGTAGCGCCAAAGGTCGTCCAGCTCGATCTCGCTCATGCCGATGGCTTCGCGGGCCGCATCGACCAGTGGGTGATCGCGCTCGAAGTACTTGGCGAAATCCAGCTTCGCCGAAGCGGCGGCCCAAACCACCGGGTCATAGTCCGGGCTCTCGCGATCATTGAGTCCAGCCACCCAGGCGCTCATTCGGCCTCATAGCCAGCCGCTCGTACGGCGAACCAGAAGCGGTCCGGCTCAAGGTTCGGGAACTCTGTCAGGCGCGCGCACGCTGCGGCCTCGGCGGCCTTCTGCTCAGGAGTACGCAACAAGGTCAGGTCAATCGGCATTGATCGTCTCCTCATTTAAGTTCGGCAAGACGAGTAATCCGTCTGGTGGATTGATGAGCGGCCCGGGTGATTCAACTCGCCCGTCGCGCTGATAGGGCAGCCGCACGGTGATCAGCACTTGGCCGCTGATGCGCGTCACCGGGCCTTCAATGAAGTCGGTGCCGATAAACGCCGCCTCCGGAAGGTCGTCACCTTCGCTGAGCACCGAGAAGTCGAACGCCTCGCCATTGATGGTGAGCGCATCGCCCGACTTAGTGATTGCCAGCGTATCGTCGCGGTGCTGGGGAGAAAACGAAATGTGCATTAGCGCCACTTTCCGATTGCCATGTATGAGAACAAGAAATTCCCCGACATCGAGGTCAGTGCCATACCGGCCACGTCTATGGCGGTTAGACCGCTGCCGCCGAGAACCTGAACCAACCCATTGCCTCCGGGGTCTTTAAAGACGCGCGGGGCAGCGATGAACGTCGCGGGAAGCGTGATGTTGATGTTAGGTGAGCTTATAAATCCACCGCTCCACGGCACCGTGATCGCCCACTGATATAGCCGGGCGTGATGATCACGGTCCCGCGCCAGGTGGATGCATAGTTGGAGGTGTCGACGAGCGAACAGCCGTTGGCGTCGCCGCGCCGCTTGTTGATGTTGCCGGTCGTGCGGGTGTCGAGCAGATAGGCGGGCCACGCGTTAGGGTCGCCCCCGTGCGTCCAGCCTCGCTGGAAGCCCCCAGACCCGGTGTATTGGCTGTTGCCGGGAGTCCATACCCCCTGACCGGATCAGCCGGCGCCTTTCTTGCTCGTGAACTCATCAGATGCGCGAACCACCGTCTTCTTGCGCTCCGCCCTCGTCGCCGCTGGCCGGCGCCGTGGCGAGAGACCAAACTCTGCTTCGAGGATTGCCGCGTCCGAGGCCATCTCCCTCATGGCGGCGAAATGCGGGCTGGTCCGGGTGATGGCTGTCTTGCTGCCTCGCTTCGGCTTAAGCACCGCACCGCGCTCGGCGACCTCCCGCAATGAGCGGTCATAGAGGATGTAGCTGACCACCAGACGCTGCTGCGCATGGGCGTTGCCCGGCGCCATCAGCCCGCGGTCGCGCAATTCGGTGGTGACCCGCCGCCAGTGTTCTCTGGCCGCCGCCACCTCCAGCACGTCACTGAATAGGCTTTCCCAATCGGGCTCAGGAACGATGCTGCCGGTTTCTTCGACAAGGTTCATGGTGGGGCCCTCGATGCGCAACCATAGCTATTGGCCGCCGTTACGCTGGAAAGGAGAACGACATGCAAGCTGGCCCCACCCTTTGGTTCATCGTTCTTGCCGTCGGCGCGATCGTCCTGGTGTTAGAAATGGGATACGGCATCACGCGCAGCAGGACACGTATCCCTGCCGAGAAGCAGCAGACCGACGAAGCGACGAGACGGAGCAAAAGTTAGAAGATCGCGATCAAAGCTGACGCGTTCGATACACATCACCCCCTTCGGGGGTGGCTCCAACTTTTGTTTCTGAATTTCATCTCGGTGCGAATGCTTCCCCCAACCGGTCAGGCCCCCGTTAGGCTGTAGAGTTTCGACACCCCCCCTCCCCACCGTTCACCATTCCCAAATGCCGTCGGAACGTATGTCAGGCCCGTTCGTTCAGTCTTGAACCTGTCCGGAGGCTCACATGCTGACCATTCGAGAGAGACGCAGGATAGTGGTGCTAGGCAAGCTCGCGTTGATCGTGTTGGCAGCCATAGTTGTGTTGACACCGAAAGACTTCAATCTCGGGCCCCTGCAGTCGTTCTCACCTATCGGTCAGGCGATGGCTTCAGAGTAGCTGGAGCATCTCAGCCTCGTGCGGCCGGTTTTTGGGCGCGGTTCCATGGGTGGTCGGCATAGGTCGGGCGGCCGCTGATGTCGTTACCCTGAGCCTCGCGCCCGTGTTCCTCGCGCTGCTTCACGATGTCATGGTCATCGTGACAGAGCGGCTACCAGTTGGCTCGATCCCAGAACAGGCGCTGATCGCCGCGATGCGGAACGATATGGTCCACCACCAGGCCAATGCGGCGCGGGCTGGTCTCTATCGATCCATCCATGTGCATGGTGCCAGGGTTGAGCAGGCCGCGCGCCTGGCACTTCACGCAGAACTTGTTGGGCATCGACGTTCTACTCCAGCGGCCGGCGGGCCTTGGCACTTGGCGATATGTTTGTTCTAGTTGCGAAGCTGAATTGGGGGGATAAAATGACGGCTAGTTTCGTGACCGCTTTCGCTTCTGGTGTTCTTTGGATTTGGTCAAGCGCGGTCTGGTGGGATCTTTCCAAAATAAAGAGCCCATTCAAGCTGGTTGGTGGGCGCGGGGAGGTTAGGATCGTCGTTGCCGATGAAGGCGAACCGGTATCCGGCAACATATTCAACGGGCTCGATTGGGACCCCGTTGAAGTCGACAAATACTACCAAGATCAGTCCCGCCTGAACACGAAGGCTGCGGTCCTAAGCGCGGTAGCGGCGCTCGCGACGTGCATCACGACAATACTGCTGGCGCTTAAGCTCTAACCCCCTGGCTGTTATGCCAAGGGCTGGGACAGACAACAAAAAACCCGCTGGGCTTTCGCTTGGCGGGTCGGTTCAGTCTAAGCCGCTCCAGTCTCCTGGGGCGGCTCCTACGTGTTGTTCCTAGTTCCAGTAACGAGGACGACGGGGGCCATCGTCACGATCCCGATCACGGTCTCCACCCCAACCGCCATAGCCACCATTCCAGCCGCCGCCGTGCCATCCGCCATTATCCGGACGGGGCGGACGAGGACGCTGCGGGGTAGGAGCTGTCCCGAAGTTGAATTCGAAACTGAAGCCAGGGCTGACATTGTACCCACCACCATTGCCGCGGCGAGAGTTCAAATAGTTGGCTGACACCCATCCATCTGGGCCGCGCTTTTCGATGTAGCACCAACCACCACGGCAGCCTGTAACCTCAACACGGTCTCCGCGGCGCAGTACGTCCACAACGCCGTAGGAAGTACCTGGACCTGACCGAACATTGACGTTCGCAGTAGATGTGGCTGGGGCAGCGAAGGCGGCCCCGGCAGAAGCAAGCATCACAGCGCCGGCTAGTGTTGCCTTAAGCACGTTCTTTTTGATCTGCATTTTGCATTCCTATCGGTTGGGCTTGTTGGCCCGTTAACCGCATAAGGCGCCATACAGGATGAATGGGGTCTGAACCCTTGTTCAGATACAGTTCAGGTAAAGAGTCTCGCGATCTTCGATGTCTGAAGGGTTATTAATCGGGCGCTCATTGGCCAGGGGTTGCGGACTGCATATCGCCGCCACAGCGGGGCCTAGCTCACATGCCCGCACTCATATAGGTTCGGGTTCCGAACTTAGCGAGGCGAAGATGTCCAAGGTCGTCGTGCCCGGATACTGGGTTCACTCGTCGTTCCAGACAAAACGTGCTCGAATACACCGGCCTGATTGCAATTTTTGCAATTCCGGCACAGGCATGGCCAGGCGTCCTGCTATTCCCGGCGGCGCAGTGGTCTGGTCATTCCACAAATCTTTGGCGGACGCGCGCGACTTCCTGGCTCTTTTGCCATACCCGGACAAAGCAGACTGCAAAGCATGCCAAGAGGCGCTTGCCTCCTAGCACATCGAGGTCGGACGATTTCCATTCGGGACCGGTCAGCTAGGGCGCATATGGGCAAGGGCGCCAAATAAAAAGGCCCGCCGAAGCGAGCCTTGATCTGACGCAATACGCCAACTTAACTAAAACATAGGTGATTTGGCCCGCCTTGGCAAGCAGGCCAAATCAACTGAAATCTACTAGAGCAGCGTGAGGTTGACTGCGGACTCTTTGCCGTCGCGGCCGCTCTCGATGTCGTAGGTGACCTTGTCGTTCTCGTAGAGGCCCTGGAGGCCCGACTGCTGAACGGCAGAAATGTGCACGAACGCGTCCTTGCCGCCGCCTTCAGGCGAGATAAAGCCAAAGCCCTTGCTCGTATTGAAGAATTTTACAGTGCCGGTGATGGAGCCCATTGGAAGTAGTCCTTTTTGATGCTCGGTGCCTTGGCGCGAGCGTTTGCCCACCAGCGACGTGCTATGAGGGCCTATAAACGTTCACATTCGAGCATTGAGCCGCGCACCGAGAACGACCGGCAAAGGGCAGCCGTCATAGGCTGAAAACGTATGGCACTCAATATGCGGGCCAATATCGCTCAAAAGCAAGGCCAAGCTTTGTCACAAAATCACACGGGCTCCCCCTCGGTGGCTATCGGCGGAAGCCTCTCGCCATCCCGCCATCCCGTCTGCTTCGCCTCATCCTTCGGCAGCATCCCGAACACAGTCACCAGCACGTCCAGCGCGTCGAGCAGTTCCTTTTCCAGCCGGCGCCGCGCCTGCCCGCCCTGCCCCAGCTTGAGCTTATCAGCTAATCCGCGCACCGACTGACCATGGACGACGATCTGGTCAACGATGCTGGCCGCGCGTGGACCGAGGCATTTGCGGGCGGCCTCAAGGTCACTACGGGCGTCGTCCTGAGTTGCCGAGACGTGGTCTTGCCGCGGCCCAGATGTATCAACCCGGACTTGGCTATAGTCCGTCGCCTTCAGCGGGCCGATCTGGCTGGTCTCGTACAGATGGCAATACCGGGCCGCCGCAAGGAATTGCGCCTCGCTCTTGCCCCGCACCCGCGCCAGGCCGCCAACAAGAACCACCTCGTTGCGCATGGCCCCGATGCTACGGTCGTGCTGGGTGGAGACCTCGCCACTCTCTACCGCGTCGAGCAGGCCTTGCGTGATCATGGGGTTCGGCACCAGCGCCGGCTTGAGCACCTTGTGCCCCTCGCCTTCGTCCACGATGGCGCGCAGCTCGTCCACGCGCAGCATCGCTGATTTCGACTTCGCCCGCTCCCAAGCCATTATCGAGTGCAGCAGGCGCAGCCGCAGGATGCACTGCTCGTAGGCTTCCGAATAGATTGTGGATTCCGCGCGCGCTTTGGCCACCGCTACGGGCAGCTCCGATGCCGCCTGATCGAAGGTCAGCGGCTTGGCGGCTTTGGCCTTGGGGCCCTTAGACATAGAACGACCTCTCGGGTGGGAGAGGTCGGGCAGGCAGGCAGGTGTGACCGGAGGATAGTGAACTGGTTTGGATGGGTCGTCAAGAAAGCATGAGGCGCTGCTCGGCCTCGCCGAGCAGCTATTTCGGGTGGTCTGCTAGTTCACGAAGACCACTGTCCGGCTGGTGTTTTCGACCAGTACGGGACGATCATTGATATACACGTAGGAATAGCTGCGACTATCCGGGATCGGGTTCAGCACGACGTCGCTGGGAACAGCGTAACCCACCACGACGTCACCTGCCACGTTCACGGATCCAATCGGATTCGCGACAGCATAGTCAGCGACCGATTGGGGGACGAGATACCCAGGCGACTGCACCAGTGCCCGCGTTTCCAAATCCACAATCCACACACGATCATTGGCGTAGATATAGCCGTAGCGATCGTCACCTTCGACCGGATAAATGGCCACATCGGGTGGCACCACCAAGCCGATATCGACGCCGCTATCGAAATAGATCGGCTCGACCGGATGATTACCAGCGTATTCAACAGTTGAGGCAGCTACGCCCGTCGCGGCACCCAGTGTCGCACCGGCAAAGCCGCCAATCACGGCGCCGATAGGCCCGCCAACCATGAAGCCTACCGCTGCGCCCCCACCCGCTCCCGCTACACCACCGACGGCGGCGTTGGCGTTGGTTTCGGTATTGACTGATTCTTGGGCGAAAGCCGGAACGGTGGTGCACAGCAAAAGAACTGCAGCAGAGGCTGAAAGCCAATTTCTCATAATCTTTCCTCGTCTCGGTTTGTTGCACCCCGGTCACCAAACGGACGGTCGGGAGGTTCGTTCCGAATTAACGCCTCAAGCCCTCCGCTTCTTCCTGCACTTCCTGAACCAAACGCTGGCGAATACCCGTAATCTGTTCTTCTCCCTATCATCCGGTCTGTGGGTGGCGGGTAGGCTTTCGGATGGGTTCGTCAAGGCACACGAATTGGGACGCTGACAGCACATCGCAGTAGCGGTTCCTCCGTTATCGAGGGGGGCACGGTAGGCCGGATATACCCCATGGCCGCTGCTTCATTCCTACGGCACTTCCCCTGGGCCACTGCGACGACATCAGGGGGAGCTTCCGGTCATTTTCAGCCGGAGTCTCGTGTGGACAACTTCAAAGCCGCTTTGCTCATTTCGCCTACCGTCACCTTCAAGGACGGAGCTACTTGGTGGAGAGCCTATGTCGCACCGTTACCGGAGGTGCATGAGGGCATTGCCATCCCTCTCCCGCCTGGCGGTCACTGCTGGCGTCCTGTGTGGGTTATCTCGACGACGCCAAGCCCGGTGGTTTCAGCGAGATCACCTTGGGCCTCACCGATCTGGCGATGTCGATCTTCGTGTGCGCCGTGATCCTGAACGGCCACGACGCCGAGCTATGGCTGCCGTTTATTTCGACAACGTTCGCCCTGCCATTCTGGCTTGCCATGCTGATTTATGCGCCGGTTGTCTGGATGTGTATTAACGCGATCAATTGCAGTGACGGAGTTGATGGCGTGTCAGGGGCGCTGTCTTCGGTAACGATCTTTGCCCTCGGCTCAATCCATTATATCGTGGTGGGGGATGTGAATAACGCCGAGTATCTGCTCGTCCCCTTCCGGGCCGACGCCGCCAATTGGGCGCTTGCCTCCGCCATTTTTTGCGGTGCCATAATTGGCTATTTGTGGCACAACGCGCCCCCCAGCGCAGCGCTGATGGGCGATGCGGGGTCGCGTCCGATTGGGCTGTTTATCGGCATGTGCATCGTCGTCTCGGGCAACCCGGCGACCGTCCTTTTTGTCGCGCCCTTGCTGCTGCTCAACGGCGCCACCGGCCTGGTTAAGGTTGGCCTGATCCGCGTATTTGGCTGGCGCATCCTGGATACGATCCGGTTCCCGTTTCACGATCACGCCCGGAAAAATCTGCAGTGGTCGAACTCGCAGGTCCTGTTGCGGTTCCTCCTGATTCACTTGGCGAGCCTGTGGTTTCTGCTCACACTTTTGATCAAGGTGCGGTGATGAGGTCGCGGGAATGTCCATGACAGGCTGAACCTGTCAGCCTGCTTCTGGATGGGCGCACTCTTTGGCAGAGCAGGGGCGCAAGCGAGGTTCGCCCGCTCCCCATTAAGTTTTGCGCGGATCGGTTCAAAGGAGCCGAACCGACATGCCCCCGTCGACGACCATGGGGCTCCCGGTCATGAAGCTTGCCCGATCAGAGAGCATGAACAGCGCCGCCTGCGCGATCTCTATTGGTCCGGCCATCCGCTTGATGGGATGTAGCCCTGAGATAAAGGCCATCGCCTCGCTATTGCCTTCGCCGCCAGCGGGCGTGACCGTGCCACCTGGCAGGAGCGTGTTGACGCGAATGCCTTGATGAGCGTGTTCTGAGGCAAGCGACTGCACAAGCCCGTTCATCCCGGCTTTGGTGGCCGCATACGCACTCATGCCTGGCAACCCGCCATTGCTGGAGCCGACAAACGATGAAGTGAACACGATCGCACCGCCTCCGCGTTTCAGAAGCGAGGGTATTTGCGCTTGAGCCGCATGGAAAGAGGCCGTCAGGTTCACGGCGACAACCGCGTTCCAGTTCTTGATGCTCATAGCGGTGATCGGCGTCATGTCGCCGACGACGCCCGCGTTGTTGAAGGCGCCGTCAAGACCGCCGAATTCTTGCTCGGCCAGGGCGACCAGAGCTGAGGCATAGCCAGGGTCCGTGACATCGCCGCTCAGAGCCACGGCGCGACCGCCGTTTCCGCCGTTGATCTCTTGCGCAAGCATGGTGAGTTCATGCGCGCGTCGAGCACCGAGGACCACATTGGCCCCTTCCTGTGCAAAAAGCCGCGCAGCCGCCGCGCCAATGCCACTGCTTGCCCCGGTGATGATGATGTTCTTGCTTTCGAGTTCCACGACCAAACTCCTTGTTGTTGGTCGTGACCGTCTATTGCCCCCTCCTCTCGGGAGCGACCCGTTTTTGACAGTGCTAAATTCCGCTAGCCTGGTCAGCTTGCAGCTTGACCCAGTTGCTCGGGTGTCCGGCTACGGGAACGCGAAGGGTGTTGGTTCAACCAGCAAAGCGGGGCGAAGCCGAGATTGTATTGCGACGACGAATGGCAGCTTCCGAAAATTCGCGCGCTAATCGTGAATGGCTGAACGGGGTCGTTTACGGACCGGCGAATACCGGTTGGGTTGCTCCCGTTTGGGGTGGAAAGAAGAGCGGCCGCTTGTCGCAAAAGGCGGACTTAATCGGACATTGTCGGTTCGACGATCAAAGGTACTCGGCGGCCGTAATCTGCGCCTGAAAGAATGGCAGATATTCATCGGTACCGAAATGGTTGCCGACTTTCACCACGCTTGGAATAGTAAAGCCCTCAAAGGTCGACTCTGCCTCCATGGTGCCGCCGAAGGGTTGGAGCCGGAAGATTTTCTCCGGGTTCGCATCGCTCCATCGCATCGTCACGACTTCGAGGACACGGCCATCTGGACCTAGGGTCATGTCCACTGGCTCTATGCCCGTTTTGAAGGCCAGCCGCGCCGTGTTGGGGCCGATCTGCTCCCATGTAACGCCATTGGAAGGAAGCAAGCTTGCGGGAACCCATATGGCTTCCATAGCGGCGCGAGTAAGAGCAGAACGGTTGAGGTTAGGCGTGGCCTGCAACTTGACGACGGGCACAAGGCCATTGATCCAGAAACGCGTCCATCCGGTTCCTTCCACAAGAGCATCCGACCCCGAAATCTGCATGACTCCCAACTGCATCGACGGAATCCAGATAAACTCTGTGGGTGGCGCGAGTATCTGTCGGGCGGTCATGTCATAGGACTGAAAACTCGCTTTATTGCCAAGCAGAAATGTACCCTGCATCTGGAGCAGAACGGTTTTGTGCAGAGGAGTGCCAAGCGCTATGGCGTGGGTAAAGTACCGCTGCGCGATTTCAGGTAACTCTGAAAACATGGCAAGATCAAAGTTGCCAGACGGCGATTTCGCACGGGCTGCAATCCTTGCCAGAGCGGTTTCAGCCTCGCCGCGTGGCGATGAGACCAAAATGCGAGGCCAGCCGTACCCCCGATCAGAAGTGCAACGCCTAAGAGCAATTTCCACCACATGGGGGGATCACACCTCGAAACCTCCTGCTGCACTAACGCATTGGTCGGCAAGGCTGTTTTCGGGAATGCCCATGGTGCCCTTAAATGACTGAAATGGGGTCGAGAGCTGTCATCTGAGCGGCCAAAGCGCGGAAATCGGGGTGAAAGCCCGCTGTCGACCTTCCGGGCGACGCCCTGGAAAGCTGACATAGCTCGTTTGGCGTGCCGTTGGCGGCCCGACCGCCTCCGAGCCAGACACTTGGAAAGTGGACGTTCGATCGAAGGATACGGCCTGTGGGATAAGTGCGCTCGCCGGCGCGTAACATCGCTACGAGATGAACGCGGATCCCCTCCACCAACTGCCGGACCGAATGAATGTGAGAGCCGCCGAGCAGCAGATAAAAAGGTCGCGTGCCGAACTTGTTATCCAGTCGCCAGCGCAATGATCCCTTGGCTGTGCTCGTGCTTCACGCCGATTCTGGTCACACTATGCCATCTTGTTCGCTATCTGCCGTTGGCGGGCGCGTTGGGCGCGGTAGCTGAAGAGGATCAGGGCCAGCACCGTCACCACGAACGGGATGGTCTGGATGATTTCGCCGGGAATCCAGTTGAACAGATTGGGCATGACGATGGCCAGCCCTTCGAAAATGCCAAACAGTAGAGCCGCCAGCATGGCCCCGACCGGATGGCGGGCCCCGAGCAGCACCGCGCCCAGCGCGATGAAGCCCCGGCCCGAGGTCATGTCGCGGGTAAAGCCGATATAGTTGAACATCGCCAGTTGCGCGCCGCCAATGCCGGCAAGTGCCCCCGAAGCGACGAGACTCCAGGCCCGCACCTTGTTGACTGCAATGCCAGCGGCCTCGGGCGCGGCGGGATATTCACCCACCCCGCGCAACCACAAGCCATAGGGCGTGCGGTAGAGGAAAAACCAGACGGCAAACACCATCAGAACGGCCAGCCAGGACAGGATGGAATGGCCGGAGAGCAGGCCTTTGAGCGTCGGGCCAAAGACCGGGATCGCTTCGAGGAAGCTCAGATTAATCGCCGGCACCGCTTTGGACGGCAGATTGATCGAGGTACCCTTGTCGCCGCCGGTGGCTTGCGCCAGCGCGAACACCGTGCCGCCCGTGGCGAGGATGTTGATGGCGAAACCGACGAGGATAATGTCGGCTTTGAAGCGCAGGTGGAACAGCGCCATCAGCGCGCCGAGCATTGCCCCAGCGCCCATGCCGGACAGTACGGCCACGTACCACGGCGCATAGACCGACACGATGACGGCGGTGAGCGCGGCAATCAGCATCATGCCTTCCAGTGCCACATTGAGCGCGCCGGACAGATCGGACAGCAGGCCGCCCAGCGTAGCGAACAGCAGCGGCGTGGTGGTGCGGATCACGGTAACGAAGAACGTGACCGAAAACACCGTCATCAGAAGGTCGATCATTTGCTGGTCTCCGGAGTGCCGACGGGCGTCGCGCTGCGACCAATGAGGCGCATGACGAAGGCCTTGCCCGGCACGGTGAATGAAGAGGCAACCAGAAGGATGATGATGGCCTGCACCACCGAGATCATTTCAGTGGGAACATCGGTGCGGATGCCCATGAGCTGTGCCCCCTGCCGCAGATAGCCATAGGCCAGCGCCACGAAGGGCACAGCCAAGGGCCGCGAACGGGCCACGATGGCGATGAGAATACCCTCGAAGGCGAGATTGCCGTCAAAATTCTGCGCCAGATTGCCGAAGGCGCGCCCCTGCACGAACACCGCGCCGAGCAGGCCGCCAAAGGCGCCGGCCACTGTCATGGCCGACACCATTATAACGCTGGAGCGAATTCCGGCATATTCGGCGAATTTGGGATTGTGCCCGACCAGCCGGAGCTTTAGTCCCCAACTGGTGCGATAGAGCAGGAACCAGACGACAAAGGTTGCCACCAGCGCCACGACGATGCCGAGGTCAAACCGGGTGCCGGGAATGATCGCCGGCAAGGTCGCCGCTTCGGGGAATTTGGGGCTCATCAGCTGGCCGGTGCCCACAGGGGCGAGATGGGCGCGAATGAGATAATTCACCACCAGAATGGCGATGTAGTTGAGCATGAGCGAGGAGACGATCTCGCTGGCGCCGAACCGGGCCTTGGCGTAGCCGGGAATAAAGCCATAAGCGGCGCCGGCCAGCATCGCCGCCAACATAGCGGCCGGAATGGCCAGCGGGGTGGTGCCGATTGGCGACAGCGCCACCAGCGCGGCAAACAGGCCGCCCATATAGACCTGACCCTGCACGCCCATGGAGAATTGCCGGGCCTGGAATACTAGGCTGAAGGCCAGACCAGTCAGCGTCAGCTTGGCAACGTCATCGACCCAAAGGCCCATGGTGCGGTTGGACGAGAGCGGTGCGGTCAACAGGGTGCGGAAGGCCAGGGCCGGATCGGCCGAGGTCGCAAAAATGACGATGAGAGCGACGACCAAGGCCAGCGCGACGGCGGTCAACGCCCGCCCTATTTCCCGCAGCAGGACGGTCCAACGGTTCACGGAAGTAGTGCTCATTGCAGGACTGCCTGCATGGTTTCTGGCTCCTGCCGCCCTAGGCCGAGCATGTAAGTGCCCAGCATTTCCGGGGTGAGGTCGTCGCTATTGTGAAAGGCGGCAACGATCCTGCCGCGATAGAACACGACCAGACGGTCGGACAGGGCGAGCAGTTCGGACAGGTCGGCCGAACTGAGCAGCACCGCCGCACCGCCATCCCGCGCCGCCGTCAGGGACTTCCAGATAAACTGGGTGGCCCCCAGATCAACACCGCGCGTAGGCTGGTTGACCAGCAACAGTCGGGGCTGTTTGGAAAGTTCGCGGGCCACCACGACCTTCTGCATATTGCCGCCCGACAAGGTGCCCACGGCAAAGCCGGGACCGCCGGCGCGAATGGAGAAGCGCTCGATCAAGGCCTGCGCATTGGCCTTGATCGCCTTGAGGTCGAGCAGGCCACGGCGCACGAAGCGCGGGTCGGACAGGCGGGTGGCGACCAGGTTTTCGGCAATGGTGGAGCCGGCAGCGAGGCCCCGTACCAGCCGATCCTCGGGGATGCTGGCAATGCCAAGTTCACGCCGCTGCACAATGCTCAGCGGCTTCAGGCTGGCACCGTCGAGATAGACCGCCCCACCGGCAATGTCGCGCAGACCGGCCACCGCTTCGAGCAGTTCGGCCTGACCATTGCCTTCAACGCCGACGAGCCCCAGAATTTCACCGGCATGGACCTTGAGATTGAGGTCCTCGGCCATGACGCCGCCGGCATCATTAGCAATTTTGAGCCCTTTGATCTCGCAGGCCACATCGCCGCGCGTATGACCGCGATCGACGCGCAGCGCGATTTCGCGACCCACCATCATGGTCGCGAGGCTGTCTTCGGTGACGGAGCTGGTGTTCACAGAGCCCACGGTTTTGCCACCGCGCATGACCGTGATGCGGTCGGAGATTTCGAGCACTTCGGGCAGCTTGTGGGCGATGAAAATGACGGTGCGGCCCTGCGCCACCAAAGCGCGAATGGCAACGAACAGCTCTTCGACCTCCTGCGGGGCCAGCACGGCCGTGGGCTCATCGAGAATAAGAATACGCGCGTCGCTGTAGAGCGCTTTGAGAATTTCCACCCGCTGCTGCTGGCCGACCGGCAGCGTGCCGACCGCCGGCAGGGGATCGACGGCCAGGCGGAATTTTTCCGACAAGGCGCGAACTTCCGCAATCGCCTTCTGGCGATCGAACTTGATGCCTTTGCGGGGTTCGGCCCCCAGCACCACGTTTTCATAAACGGAAAAGGACGGCACCAGCGAAAAATGCTGAAACACCATGCCGATGCCATGGTCGATGGCGTCACGCGGATTGGCAAAGGCAATCGGCTTGCCATCAAGCCGCAATTCGCCCTTGTCAGGTTGCTCGATGCCGAACAGGATCTTCATCAGCGTCGACTTGCCGGCGCCATTCTCTCCCACCACGGCGTGAACTTCGCCAGCGGCAATGGACAGATTGACTCCATCATTGGCGACCGTGCCGCCAGGATAGGTCTTGCCAATGGAAATGGCTTCGAGCAGCGGCGCCATTGCAGATCCCCCCTAAGAAAAGCCGGCCCCGCCAGAAGGCGGGGCCGCAAGCCTTACTGCATCGCAGTGTCGACGATGATCTCGCCGGAGATGATCTTGGCTTCCTCGGCGTCCACCTCGGCGCGCACTTCGGCCGAAACCAGCTTGTCGTAATAGCTGTTTTTGGAGATGCCCACGGCGCCATCGGCCAGGCCAAGCAGCATATTGGTGCCGTAAGGCGCCGTGCCGTCGAGGGTCTGCACCAGCGCGGTATAGAGCGAGTCACCAACCTTCTTTTCCACCGAGGTCACGATGGCGCCGGACTGGGCCGGATCGATGGTTTCAAAAATCAAGGCCTGATCGCTGTCCACGCCAACAGCCAGCTTGCCCTCGTCGCGCGCTGCCTGCAGCGCGCCAATGCCGGTGCCACCAGCAATCGGGAACACGATGTCGACGCCCTGGGCGAACTGAGCCAGCGCCAGTTCCTTGCCCTTGGCCGGGTCGGTGAAGGTGCCGGCGATGGCGCGGGTGATCTCGATGTCGGGATTGGCAGCGCGGGCGCCTTGCTCGAAGCCCACGGCGAATTCGAGGATGGTCTGACCCTCGACGCCGAGGATTTCACCAATCTTGCCGGTCTGGCTGACCTTGGCAGCGGCATAGCCGGCCAGATAGCCGGCGGTCGATACGCGGTAGCTAATGGCCAGCATATTGCCGAGATTGCCGGCGGAGAAATCCGGGGCATCGTCAAAAATGATGAACTTGGTGTCCTGATAGTCCGGGGCCAGCTCGGCCATGAAGCCGGTCATTTCCCAAGTGCCGGCGATGACCACGTCAAAGCCCTGATCGGCAGCGTCGGCCAGCGCCGGCTGCCAGCGGCCGCGATCGAGACCAGCTTCAATCACGGTCACCGCGACCGGCAGATCGGCCTTGGCGCGGGCCATACCGGCTGCGGCGCTATCGAGAAAGCTGCGGTCACCCAGCGTACCGTGCACGACCAGCGCCACCTTGAGCGGGTTGTCGGCGGAATAGTCCTGGGCCAGCACAGCACCAGTGGACACAGAGGCCAGCAGGCCGGCGGCAAACAGGCCAGTAAAAACACGACGGTTAGGCTTGAACATAGACATTGACGGCTTTCCTCTAGGCTTTGTCAATTTTGACTTGATCAGGCGATCGCAGCAGGGCGATAGGCGATGGAGGCTTGATACAGGGCGATGAGCTGGTCGACCTTGGCTTCCTCGATCAGGGTCACCATGGGCGTACCGAGACGATCAGACGGATCAACCACGGTCATGCCGCGCGTGATGCCGGGGGCCAGCGCCACATCCACCGCAGCCCGCAGGGATTTGGTGACGATGGACGGATCGATGACAGCAGCAGCCGCCAGCGGATCAACGAAGCGGAAATTGTCGCCACCGCCATAGCCGGCAATGGTCTGGCGCGCATGCGCGGCCAGCGCTAGCGAGAAGTCCTTTTCAAAGCCCTCGGGGATGGCGGCAAACAGCGCATCGACCTGAGTGCCGGTCATGTTGTGGGTCACGCAGGGCTCCCACGGCGCCACCAGGGTTTCGAGCGGCGCGCCGAAGACGATGGCAGCAGCTTCCGGGTCGGCATAGATGTTGAATTCGGCGGCCGGCGTGGTGTTGCCGCGACCATAGACCGTAGCGCCCATGATGGTGAGCTGGCCGATGCCAGCCACGATATCAGGGGCCACACGCAGAGCGAGCGCAAGATTGGTCAACGGGCCGATCATCAGGAAGTCGATTTTCTCGCCGGCGGCAGCGGCCGCGCGGAAACTGGCAATCAGAAAACCCACAGCATCGGCGCTGGCCGGCTCGGGAATGCGAACAGGGCGCGGCGCGCCACCCAGACCATCTTCGCCATGGACATATTTGGCGTCGATGATCGGCTGGGTCAGCGGACGGTCGGCGCCCATATGCACGGGCACCTGCCCCGCGCCGGCGACGGCCAGCACGGTCAGCATGTTGCGCGTGGCGGCATCGAGCCCCACATTGCCGAACACCGTGGTGATGGCATCGGGGGTGCGTCCGGCGGCGATCAGCATCAGCAGGGCCTGCGCGTCATCCACGCCGCCATCAGTGTCCAAAAACAGTTTACGCGTCATCTCAAGTCCCCTTGCGCGATGGCAACCCGCGCCCAGAAATCGTCATAGGTCACGGAATATTCTTGCCGGATATCGCCGAAAGGCCGGCGGGTCAGTTGACGATCAGCAACCAGTTGCTCCCCGCCCACCCAGAGATGGCGAACATCGCGGCCGCTGCCCGAATAGACCAGCAGCGTCTCGATATCGGGAACTTCGGAATAACCGGGGCCGGAAATATCGATAGCGATTATATCGGCGGCCTTGCCGACTTCGAGTGAACCGATCTCGTGATCGAGACCGAGGGCACGCGCCCCCTCGATGGTGGCCATGCGGACCAGCTCAGCGCTAGAGATGGGCTGAGCCCGGCCTTCGCGGTGCGAGGCGACGAGACCAGCGACCCGCATTTCAGCAAACATATCATAGGCATTGTTGGCAGCGACATTGTCGGTGCCCAGCGCCACGACCACACCCGCTTCCTTGAGCTTGACCGCCGGGCACATGCCCTCGCGGCCAGACCGCAGGCCGGCCGTGGCACAATAAGCAACGGAGGCGGCCGGAGCAGCGGCAAAAATGGCGATATCGTCGTCAGACAGATCGAGGCAGTGAGCGGCATGGACCCGGCCGGCGAAGAACCCGTCGCGGGACAGGGCCTGGGTCGCGGTCAAGCCATAGCGGGCCATGGTCTCGTCATTGTCTTCGGGGCCGGCGGCCATGTGCAGATGCATGCCGCAGCCATATTTGACCGCCAGCTCGACCTCGGCACGCAGCAACTCCTCGGAGTTGTCTACATACGGGGCATGGGGGCCAAACCAGGGCACGATACGCCCATCGGGCGAACGCTGGCGCTCGATGAAGGCGGCGGCGCTGCTTAGTTCCTGCTCGCCGCGTTCCTTGTCGCCCAATTGCACGATGCCATAGGCGATGACGGCGCGCAGGCCGGCCTCGCCTACCGCCGCCGCAATCTCGTCGGCGAAGAAATACTGCTCGCAGAAGGTGGTGGTGCCGGACAGCGCCATTTCGGCACAGGACAGCGCTACGGCCGGGCCGATATCGGCGGACACGAGCGACAGCTCCGGCTCACGGATGGAATTGTACCAGCCATCCATGGTGAGCAGGCTTTGCCCCTCGGACCGCCCGCGGAACAACACCATGGGAGCATGGGTGTGGGCATTGACCAGACCCGGCATCACCACGTGGCCCGGAAGCGAAACCACCTCATCAAAGCCTGCGGAATCAGGGCAGTTCGCCATTGACCCGATGCCGGCGATCCGGCCATCGACCATGGCCACCCACCCCCGAGCGTGCACAGTGTTTTCTTGGTCCACCGTGAGGATGGTGGCGTCGCAGAGCAGTGTAGAAGCCATTTGACCTATCGCTAGTAAAGCGCTTTACATAGCGATCTAACGCCAGTTTCGCGGAACTTGTCAAATGCAATCGGCTCACCCCGACCCCGGGCACCCGCACTGTGAATTCTTGTCCCCAACTTTGGCAGCACACCCATGAGCATCAACCCGTTTACCGCTGATCCCGCCGTGCCAGCACGCCTGGCAGTGCTTGGAACAGAGCTCGGCGAAGCGGTGCGGCAGGCAGCGCGCGCAATGCTGCCCGGGCACGGCACCGGTCCGGCGAGCAATGCAGGTGGGGTGATACCCCAAGCCGTCGCGGCAGAGCTGATCGCCCGCTTCAACCTCGAATCAGTTCGCGAGCTGATGCTGCTGCTGCTCGATGTGGCGCAGGGCTATGCGCGACCGAGCATTTCCGATTTTCACGTGGGCGCTGTGGGGCTGGAGACCGACACCGGCGATCTCATTCTCGGCGGCAATGTCGAATTTCCCGGCACGCATCTGGGCTTTACCCTGCATGGCGAGGGTTTCGTATTCAGCCGCGCCATGAGCCGGGGCCACGACATTTCCGTCATCGCCATTGGCGAGGCTCATCCCTGCGCCCATTGCCGGCAATGCCTCGCCGAATATGCCGCCAGCGACAAGCTCGAACTCATCGACCCCCTGGGCCATACCCTGACGCTGGCACAGCTTTATCCGTGGCCGTTCGACCCGGACTATCTGGGTAAGCCGGGCGCGATTCCAGGCCGGCTGCTCTGGCCGGAGCTGGCCATCGCCGATGGGCGTGACCATCCGCAGGCCGAGGCGCTGCTGGCGACGGGACGGCGCAGCCATTCCCCCTATAGCAAATGCCCTGGCGCGGTAGTGCTGACGCTGGCTGATGGCCGGCAGGTGAGTGGTTTTGCCATTGAAAGCGTCGCCTTCAACCCCACCATCCAGCCCATCCAGGTGGCCTTGGTCGATCTCATCGCCCATGGCTATGTCTATGCCGATATCACCGGCGCGGTGTTGGGCACCGTCATCGGCGGCGCGGTAGATTATTCCCGCTCCACGGCCGAACTGCTGTCGGTCCTTGCCCCGGACGCGGCCCTGACCGTTGTGGGATGGCAGGCATGAGCCCGCTGTCGGGGAGCGTTTCATGGCCACGCTGAGCGACGTCGCGGCCGAGGCGGGCGTTTCGCCCACCGCCGTATCGCGCTATCTCAACCATCGGCTCGACCTGCCGCAGACAACGCGCGACCGCATCGACGCGGCCGTCGCCAAGCTGGATTATCGCCCCAATGTGCTGGCCCGACGGCTGTCGACCGGCAAGGCCGAAGCCATCAGCCTGATCACCGCCGACATCGCCAACCCGTTCTTTGCCGAACTGGCGGCAGCGGTGGAGCGGGAGGCGCATGACCATGGCTATGCGGTGTATATTTCCTCCACCAATGGCGGCGCCGGCACCGAGGCCGAAGCCATCACCCGCATGGCCGATGGCCATGTCGACGGGCTAATCATGATGTCCAATCGGGTGGATGACGGACGGCTGGCGAAAATGCTGCAACCACTGGGCAATGTGGTGCTACTGGACGAGAATATCGCCGGCGCAGCTCTGCCCGGGGTTTTCGTCGAAAACAGCGAAGGCGCCTATCTGGCCACAAAGCATCTGATCGAGATGGGCCATCGCGAGATCGCGATGATCGGCGGTCCTGATGCACTGATGAGCGTGGGCGAGCGCCGTGCCGGCTTTGTGCGCGCCATGACCGAGGCCGATCTGCCCATGCCGCCGGAGCGTCAATTGCTCGGCGATTATACCAGCGCCTTCGGCGAAACCGCCGCCGACCAACTGCTCGATAGCGAGCGCCGGCCCACGGCGATTTTCGCCTGTTCCGACTATATCGCCATCGGCGTCATCAAGGCGGTGCGCCGCCATGGCCTCGTCATTCCGCGCGACCTGTCCCTGGTGGGATTCGACGACATGGCGTTTGCCGAACTCGTCGACCCACCACTGACCACGGTGCGTCAGCCCGTGGCCGAAATGGGTCGGCTGGCGGTGCGGCACCTGCTGGCGCTGCTCGATGGCCAGACAGTTTCCGCCGAAACTCGGCTCCCCATTCACCTCGTAACGCGCCAATCGGTGGCGCCTCCTCGTACAAAGGACGTTTCATGACCAAACGCATTCTCATCGCCGGCGAATCCTGGACGGTGCATTCCATCCACCAGAAGGGCTTCGACAGCTTCACCACCACCGAATATGCCGAAGGCGTGCGTTGGCTGAAGGCGGCGCTGGAAAAGGGCGGCTGGGAGGTGACCTATCAGCCATCCCATGTGGCGGCGCGGGAGTTTCCCTTTACCGCCGAGGAACTGGCCGCCTATGACTGCGTGCTGCTGTCGGATATCGGCGCCAACACGCTGGTGCTGCATCCCGATACCTTCTCCAAGTCCAAGGTGCTGCCCAACCGACTGCATGCCATCCGTGACTATGTCGCCAATGGCGGCGGCTTTGTCATGGTGGGCGGCTATCTCACCTTCCAGGGCATTGACGGCAAGGGGCAATATGCTGGTTCGGCTGCCGAACAGGCGCTACCGGTGACGCTGATGCGCAGCGATGACCGGGTTGAGACGCCGCAAGGCGCCCGCCCAGCGGTGGCCGATGCTGGTCACCCCATCGTCGCGGGGCTCGGCGACAGCTGGCCCGACCTGCTGGGCTATAACCGGGTCACCGCCAATGCCGATGCTACTCTGGTGGCCACTGTGGGTGATGACCCGCTGATCGTGGCCGGCAGCTATGGCAAGGGCCGCAGCGTTGCCTTCGCATCAGATTGCGGACCGCATTGGGCGCCGCCGCCCTTCGTGGAATGGTCCGGTTATGATCAGCTCTGGACGCAGATCGCAGACTGGGCCGCCGGTAAACTCTAATATCCACAATATTGGCGCGGTTGTGCTGGGGCAAGCGCTCTGCCAACCGCACCATTTGGCACCGACCGCTCGACGTCCGGCACAATATGGCATCTGGATATTAATGGGGATTTCAGCCGGCGACGTTGCCCCCAATTTCTAATCCGGCCACAGGGGACAGTCACCTGTCGATGCCAGGGATGCGTCCCGACGGGTGCCGGACGTGACACGGCCCCAACCTCCGCTTCCAGGCAGGAGCAGGTCGACATCCCAACGACCGGAATGGGGCGCCAAGCCGATATTGCCCTACGACGGCGAACGGCCGCTTTTAGGAGTTCGCACTTAGGGCTCGAACGACCGGAGTGGGGTCGAGGCTGTGTGAAAACCCTTGATTATGGTATGATCTGGCACTGCTTCGGAGGTGCCAGATGGGACGTTTTGTCGAGGCTGCCGACCGTCACCAGGCGAGTTTTCTACCGGCCTGCCTTGAGGAT
>NZ_JBTMWV010000018.1:0-68911 GCF_054489345.1 Devosia sp. A369
GCGTCGACCCGCACGCCTGGCTCACTCAAACGCTTGACCGTATCGCAGGCGGCTGGCCAAACAGCCAGATCGCCGACCTCATGCCATGGAACTTCAGCCGGTAACGGCTCCGGCTAACCGCTTACTTTGGAACGCGGAGTGGGAGGGGAGGCCTGCAGCCCGGCAGTTGGTCGGCGCAAGGCGGGAAGAATAACCCCGGAATCCAGCCTGCGACGCCCCCACCCTCCTCGCAAGCGTGAGGGGGGCACAGCGTGGCACCCAGATGCTGCAGAAAAAGCCCGGCTAGCGGGTGACGCGCGGCACCAGCTCAGGATGGACCCCGGCGCAGGGCCGGGGTGACACCGAGCGGGGGAAGGCCGCGGGCCCTTTTAGCGATCGGCCTTGGTCGCCAAAAACGCCAGCAGTGCAGTGTTGAATAGTGCCGGACGCTGCAGTGGCGCGAAATGGGTGACGTCGGGTAGCGTCACCAGGTCGGCGCTGGGGATGGTGGCGGCGAGGTAGGCGGCGTGTTCGGGGCGGATGAATTCGTCGCCAGCGCTGTGCAGAATGGTGACGGGGACGGCGATCCGGCGCAGCTGGGCCGCCGTGTAATTCGGTTGGCTGCGCTGCATGGCGCCGACGGCCTCGACGAAATCCTCGAAGGCGTCTGGCGTCGAGGAGAGCGCCGCATAGTCCTGGCGATGCCGGGAGAAGCAGTTGTCGACCACCGGGGTGGGGACGAAGGGCAAAGCGCCGCTGGCGTCCATGTTGCAGCCGAAAAACAGCACGCCGTCGACGCGTTCGGGATGGGCCGCGGCCAATACCAAGGCGATACAGGCGCCATCGCTCCAACCGACCAAAGCGGCGCGGGGGATGGACAGGCTATCCATGATGGCGACCACGTCGCCGGCCATCAATTCATAGCTGTAGGGGCGGGCGTCGCTTGTGCTGCGGCCGTGGCCGCGGCTGTCGATGAGGATGACGCGATAGCCGGCAGCGACGAGGGCCGGGGCCTGATGCGCCCAGTTGCCGGAATGGCCCAGGCCGCCATGCAGCAGGACGACCGCCGGGCCGTGGCCGATGCTGGCGTACCAGATCTGCGCGCCATCATGGGCCAGATGTCCGCTCTGGTCGGGCGTGGGGAGCGGCGGGGTGCCGTCGCGTTCGAAGAGGGCGAGCCTGTCGTCGGTGAACGGGGTGGGGATGTCGCGCTGACTCATTATGTGCTCCAGTGTCGATGGAAACCAAATCGCTGTCGCCTCAGCGTCTCCACAATCAACGGGCAGTTACGCCTGCCAGCCGCTTGGGCCCAGTCCTTGTGACGTTACCGGATTTTTTGATGCGCGCGCTTTTTCTCTTGTTCCTGCTGCTGTTTTCGCCTGCTACCCTGGCTCAGACCGTGCCGGCGGCCGATCCCGGGATCGAGGAGCTGGTGCGCATTCTCGAGAATGATGCCAGCCGCGCGGCGCTGCTGGAACGGCTGAAGCAGAGCGGGGTCGAGGGCGGGCTGGCGGGTGAAGCGCCGCCGGATCTCAATATTGTGCGGCAGCTGGCCGAATATACCAAGGCGGCGGCCGAGGGCACCTCGGCGACGCTGCGCTCGCTGGGCGCGGTGTTCATCGATCTGCAGCAGGGGCTGAGCGGGACGCTGGATGCCGATCTCGAGGCGTTCCGCAATGTGGCGATTGGGGTGCTGCTGGTCGCGGCCGGGCTGTTTGGCGGCTTTCTGGCGCTGCGGCTGGTGATGATCTGGGCACAGCGCATCATTGCCGCGCGGGTCGAGGGCCATGGCTGGGTGTCGCGGCTATTGGGGTTGCTGGCGGCCACGCTGGTGGATTTCAGCGCGGTGTTGCTGGCCTGGGCCATTGGCTATGCCGTCGCCGTAGCACTGGTCGGCGGCGGGGCCGGGCGGATGGGGATCAATCAATCACTGCTGCTCAATGCGTTCCTGTTGGTGGAGCTGAGCAAAGTCGGAGCGCGGGCACTGCTGTCGCCGCGGTTCAAGAGCCTGCGGCTGTTCCCGATCAGTGACGACAATGCCGCCTATTGGTCGTTCTGGCTGGCGCGGATCCTGTCGCTGGTCGGCTATACCTTCCTGTTCGTCACGCCGCTGCTGGCGGCCAATCTTTCGCTCGGGGCGGCGTCGGCGGTACAGGTGCTGGTGATGGCGACGGCGGTGACCATCGGCATTGTCGTGGTGCTGCAGAACAAGGACGATGTGCGGAACTGGCTGACCGGCATTGCGGCCAGGCGCGGCAATGATGGCACCGGGCAGTTGCTGATCCTGCTCGGGCAATATTGGCACATGGTGGCGATCGTCTATCTGGTGACGCTGCTGGTGGTGTGGTTCACCAATCCCGAACAGGCGCTGCCCTTCATGTTGGGCGCGACCATGCAGTCGATCATCGCCATCCTGGTGGGCGTGGTCATTGTCGGCTTCATTGCGCGCTTTGTCAGCGCCGGGCTGCGACTGCCTGAAGATATTCAGAAGCGGCTGCCGCTGCTGGAAGCGCGGTTGCACGCCTTTGTGCCCGGGGTGATGCGGGCAGTGAGCTGGATCGTGATTGCCGGGGTGCTGCTGGCCATCGCGCAGGCCTGGGCGCTGTTCGATTTCGTCGGCTGGATCGGCAGCGATGCCGGCCAGCATGTCGCCGGTTCGGTGATCTCGGCGGCATTGGTGGTGCTGGTTTGTATTGTGCTGCATGTGGTGGTGGCGTCCTGGGTGGAATACCGGCTCAATACCAGCATCGGCAAAACCCCGACGGCGCGTGAGAAAACCCTGCTCGGCCTGTTCAAGAACGCCTTCACCATCGCTTTGGTGGTGTTCGGCGCCATGCTGACGCTGGCCCAGATCGGGGTCAATATTGCGCCACTGCTGGCCGGTGCCGGTGTCATCGGTCTGGCCATCGGTTTTGGTGCGCAAAAGCTGGTGCAGGACATCATCACCGGCATCTTCATCCAGTTCGAGAATGTGATGAATGAGGGGGACGTGGTGACGGTGGTGGACAAGACCGGCACGGTGGAAAAGCTGACCATCCGGTCGGTGACCATTCGCGACCTCGCCGGCACGGTGCATCTGATCCCGTTTTCCTCGGTCGATCAGGTGAGCAATATGGCGCGCGGATTCTCGTTCCATGTTGCCGAAATCCGCGCCTCCTATGATAGCGATATCGGCCAGATCAAGCTGGCAATGCAGGAAGCGTTCGACCGGCTGATGGCTACCGAATATGTCGACGACATCCTCGATGATTTCGACATGCATGGGGTGACCGGGTTCACGGAATCGGCGGTGACGGTGCGGGCGCGGATCAAGACGCGGCCGGGCAAGCACTGGGCCGCGGGGCGGGCCTATAGCGAGCTGGTCAAGCAGGTGTTCGATGAGCGGGGGCTCAAAGTGCCCTATCCGCATATTACCTATGTGGCCCAGCCGGGTCGGATTGGCGAGGCATTGTTGCCGCCGCCGGTGGCGCAAGCGGGGGGCTGAGGCGGGTTAACAGCGCTAAGCTGTGGGGTTGAACCCATTGTGATCGCGCCCCCGCTTTGCCTTAAGGCGATCTTAATTTGGTGGGTTAAAATTGTGCTACGCGCCAGTTGCGGCACAGCCGGCGCAATCGTGTCCATTTGTTTCGCGTATCACGAGGCCCCCTATGTTTGTTTCGACCGGCAAGACCGCCGCTTTGTTCCGTGGCCTGGCCACGCTGGCTATGGCCGCGTCGCTCAGCCTGGTTGCGGCCGCACCGGCTTTGGCCAATAGCGCCAGTTTCGTGCGCAGCCTGTGGCCGCAGGCCGAGGCGCGCGGCGTCAGCCGGGCGGCGTTCGAGGCGGCGTTTGCCGGCTATAATTATCTGCCCAAGGTCATGGAGCTGACCAAGAAGCAGCCCGAATTTTCCCAGACGGTGCAGCAATATATCGACCGCCGCGTGACCAATGCGCAGGCGCAGAAGGGTAGGGCGATGCGCGCCGAATGGGCGCAGACGCTGGCCGGTAGCCAGCAGCGCTGGGGCGTGCAGCCCGAATTCGTGCTGGCGATCTGGGGCATGGAAACCAATTTCGGCGGCTTCATGGGCGGCGAGAACACCATCCACGCGCTGGCGACGCTGACCGAGGGCGGCTATCGCGCCGACTTCTTCCGCGAGGAATTGCTGACGGCGTTGCGCATCCTGTCGGATGGGCATGTAAACGCCCGTAACATGACCGGCTCCTGGGCCGGGGCGATGGGGCATACCCAGTTCATGCCGTCGAGCTTCATGCGCTATGCCGTCGATTACAATGGCGACGGTCGCAAGGATATCTGGAACTCGGTGCAGGACGCGCTGGGTTCCACGGCCAATTATCTGCACAGCTTCAAATGGCGTCCCGGCGAGACCTGGGGCTATGAGGTCAAACTCCCCAGCGGTTTCGATTTTGCCCGCGCCCGGCAGCTGGAGCGAGCGCCGCTCAGCCAGTGGCAGGCGATGGGCATCCAGCGCGTCTCCGGCAAGGCGTTTCCGCGCCCCAATGATACCGGGCGGCTCTATATGCCGGCCGGGGCGAGCGGGCCGGTGTTCCTGCTGCTGCCCAATTTCGATGTGATCAAGCGCTACAATAATTCGGACAGCTATGCGCTGGCCGTGGGCCATCTGGCCGACCGGATCATCGGCGGCGGCGATTTCGCCACGTCCTGGCCGAGCGGCGACTATGCCCTGACCAAGGCGCAGCGCGCCGAGGTGCAGACCCTGTTGGGTCGGGCCGGGTTTGACGCCGGTTCGCCCGATGGGGTGGTTGGTCCCAAGACCCGCGCGGCAGTCGTGGCCTATCAGGCGCGCCGGGGCCTGCCGGCCGATGGTCACATTTCCGGGAGGCTGCTCGATGCGCTCAAGCGTTAACCACTGGTTAACACTTTGAGCGCAATTTTATCGCGCTTAAGTAGAGGGCAGGCAGTCTCCAATGGTTGAGGCGCCTGCCCTCGCCCATTCCGGCCATCCCGCACCATGCCACAATATCCCCGGCTTTGCTGGTTAGGCACATCCTCCTCCTTGTGAAGACATGCTCATGTTCAGTCTGAATTCGCCGCTGCGGCGGGCTCTTGTCGTGCTTTTGCTGCTGGTGCTGGTCGGGTCAGTGCCGGCCTGGGCGCTGTCGGTGATGGACCCGTTCAATATCGGCTCTGCCATGGATGGCGGCACGGTCAAGGCGGGCGATGGCATCGCCTATGCCGATGGTTCGCGGCACAAGCTCGACGTCTATGCGCCTGAGGCGCGCGGGGCGCCGGCGCCAGTGGTGTTTTTCATCTATGGCGGCGGCTGGAACCGGGGCGAACGCAGCGACTATCAGTTTGTCGGCCGGGCGCTGGCGGCACGTGGCTTTGTCACGGTGATCGCCGATTACCGGCTGGTCCCCGAGGTCAAATATCCCGAATTCCTCGAAGACAGCGCCAATGCGCTGCGCTGGGTGCAGGACAATATCGCCAATTATGGCGGCGACACCAATCGGCTGTTTCTGGCCGGCCACTCGGCCGGGGCCTATAACGCCACCATGCTGGCGCTCGACCCGTCCTTCCTGCGCGAATATGGCGTGACCATGCCGATCCTGGGCGTCGCGGCGTTGTCGGGGCCGTTTGATTTCTACCCGTTTGAATATGGCGAAGTGCAGAACGCCTTTGGTGCCGCGCCCAACCCGCAGGGCACCCAGCCGATCAATCTGGTGACCAACGCCACCCCGCCGATGTATCTGGCGACCGGCACTACCGACCCCATCGTGCGGATGCAGAACACCGAGCGCTTTGCCCAGAAGCTCAAGGATAGCGGCGTCTGGGTCACCACCCGCTATTACGAGGGGTTCGGCCATATGGAGCCGGTGATCGCCATGGGCGCGCTGTGGCGCTGGCGCGCGCCGGTGCTCGACGACATGGTGGCGTTTTTCCAGATGTTCGGGGCCTTCCCGAGTGGCGTGCCCTATGTGGCGATGGCTCCCGAGGCGCCCGAGGAACTGCCGGACTCCATCGCGCCGATGGAGCAGATCGTCGACCAGCTCAATGCCATGTTCCAGCCAATCGAAAACTAATGGATGCGTTGATCTTCAGGTGATGCCGGCCTGCGAACGCTGATTTTCTGCGCTTCCGGTGCTCACGTACTGATGTACGCTGCGCTCCGGTTCTCGAAAAACAGCCTTCTCGACTCGGCCTGACCAGAAGCTCAACACATCCATGTCCATGCCAGACCACCTTCGATTCTCGGGCGCTTCGGCGCAGGCCCAGCGCGAGGCGCTGGAGGCCATTATCCGTCAGTCGCCGGTGCTGCTGGGCATTTTGCGCGGCATGCAGGAACTGGCGCTGCCCGATATGCTGCTGGGCTCCGGGGCGATCTATAATAGCGTGTGGAATGCACTGACCGGGCGGCCGCCGCTCACCGGCATCAAGGATGCCGATGTGGTGTATTTCGACGATAGCGACCTGTCCTATGAAGCCGAGGATGCGGCGATCCAGCGGGCGGCGCGGCAGTTTGCCGAGGCGCCGATCCCGGTCGAGCTGCGCAATCAGGCGCGGGTGCATTTGTGGTTTCCGCAAAAATTCGGCACGGCCTATCCGCAGCTGAAATCCAGCGCCGAGATGCTGGGTTATTTCGCCTCGCGGACCCATGCCGTGGCGGTGCGGCTGGAGGCTGACGACAGCTTGAGCCTGTTCGCGCCGTTTGGGTTGGACGATATTTTTGCATTCCGGATTACCCCCAATCCGACGCTGGACAATGCGGCGACGCATGCCAGCAAGGCGGCGCGGGCCAAGACGGTGTGGCCGGAGCTGACCGTGGTGCAGTGGCCGGTGTAGCTATCCTTCCCACGATGTCATCCCGGCCTTGAGCCGGGACCCAGCTTGAGATCTCAGGATGGGCCCCGGGTCGAGCCCGGGGTGACACGGTGAGTGGGGGAGCGAAGAAGCGAAGAAGCGAAGAAGCCTAAGCCGGATTGAACTCCACCGAGTCCGCCGAGCGGCGCACCGGGCCGTGGAACACGCCTTCGATATTGTTGCCGTCGGGGTCGAGCACGAAGGCGGCGTAGTAGCCGGGGTGGTAGTGGCGTTCGCCCGGTCTGCCATTGTCCCTGCCGCCGGCGGCGAGGGCGGCCTTATAGAAGGCGTCGACCATGGCGCGGTCGCGGGCCTGGAAGGCGAGGTGAATATGGGTGGGGATGGTGCGGGCGTCGGCGGCGTCGACGAAGAGTTCATCGGCCTGGAACCAGCCCTCGCCGGATTGATCGATCCGCCGCCCCAGCGCCGCCAACACGTTTTCGTAGAAATAGCGGGTGGTCCGCAGGTTTTTGGCGCGCAGATGCACATGGTCGAGCAGGCGGCCGGTGTGCCAGGTCATTGCGGCGTCTCCGTCTGGCGGGCAAACCAAAGCCGCCCGAAACAGGTTCCGGGCGGCTGCATCTCAGTCTGGTCTATTCGGCTTCGTCAGCCGAGGCCGAGTTGAGCTGGCCGTATTTTTCAACGCCGATCTTGTCGAGCAGGTCGAGCTGGGTTTCGAGGAAGTCGATATGGCCTTCCTCGTCGGTCAGCAGGGCCTCGAACAGATTCTTGGAGACATAATCGCCCAGCTGCTCGCACAGTTCGCGGCTGGCCTTATAGGCAGCGCGAGCGTCGTATTCGCCGGCCAGATCGGCCTCGAGCACTTCCTTGATGGTCTGGCCGATTCGCAGTGGCGCAACGCGCTGCAGATTGGGGTGACCTTCGAGGAAGATGATGCGCTCGATCAGGCGATCGGCATGGTGCATTTCTTCAATGGATTCAGCGCGTTCCTTAGCGGCCAGCTTCTTGAAGCCCCAATCGTCGAGCAGACGAAAATGGACCCAATACTGGTTGACGGCACCGAGTTCGAGAAAGAGGGCTTCGTTAAGCCGCTCGATGACTTGCGCTTCGCCTTTCACGACGTACTCCACTTCGTTGCTGCTTGAGCTTCTCCAGCCCAACCGGAAGCGTGAGGACTTCGCCGGTTTGTTGGGCTTGCTGTGAGTGGTAGTTTTCCGTGACGCGGACAATAATGTCCACCACATTCGGCACGCAACCGCTGCATTTGGCGCGACGATTGAGTTCGCCATAGACCTTGGCCGGCACCACCAACTGCCACGGATCGGCCTTGAGCAGATCCAGGACGATGTCCTCGATCTCCTTGCTGGTGATCATATTGCACTGACAAACGAGCATGGTGATATGGCGTCGGGTCGGGTGGAACTTGCGGGCGCATAAAGCGTCCGGATTAGGTGAATGTCAATGTCATATATGTCGCAAGGCTAACGGGAACTAGTCCCGGTCGCGGTGTTCTTCGGCGCGATTGGCGGCCTCGACGGCAGCGGAGGCGATGCCACGATGCTGCGAGGCGAAGAATTCGCGCTGCGCCAGGATCAGCGTGGTGGCGAGACACGCCACGATGGGCAGCCATTCGGAGACGAACCAGGTGACGGTGGCGACGGAGAAATAATAGGCGCGAATGCCGCTGTTGAAATTGCGGGCGCCCAGCGCATTCATCGCGGTGATGGCGTCGATCTCGATCTCGGCCTCGGTGGCGCCGCGCGCCGGATCAAGCGCGCCGAGCAGGATGCAGTAGTGATTGAACTGGCGCAGCGACAGGGTGAAGGCAAAGAAGGCCAGCACGAACATCGCCAGCATCACCACCAGATGCAGCTGCACATCGAGCATGGTGTAGGTGCGCTCCAGCGACAGCGTATCGAGCGCGCTCAGCAGCGCCGGCAATTGCCCGAACACGGCGACGATGGCCAGGATCAGCAGCACGGCGGTGGAGGCAAGAAAGCTCACCGAGCTCATGATATTGCCCGAGAGGATGGCGTCGAACGGGGAATCGCGCACCGAGGCATTGATCATCCAGCGGCGGCGCTGAATGTTCATGATGCCCGAGAGCGAGGGGCGGACACGCTCGATCTGCGGCACCACGATATTGTAGGCAAAATAGAAGATCAGCGGGAACAGGGTGGAGATCAGCGTCATCGACAAGGGCGGCCCCGCAATGGTGTTTATGCCCCTGTTATAGCGCGCGGCTGGCAAAAGGCGACGGTTTCCCGTCGCCTTTGCTTCGGGTTTAGAGAGGGCGGGGATAGCGGCGGTGGATGGCTTCGATCTCGCCCAGCAGTGCGGGCGACAAGGTCACGTCCCGGACGCCGATGGCATTGGCCAGTTGCGCCGTGCTGGTGGCGCCGATGATCACCGAGGTCATGAAGGGGCGGGTCAGGGCAAAGGCGATGGCCATCTGCGCCGGATCGAGCCCATGGCGGGCCGCCAGCTCGACATAGGCCCGCGTCGCGGTGTCGGAATGTTCGTTCAGCCGCCACATGCCTTTTTGATAATCGCCGCGGCTGCCCTTGGGCATCTGGCCGTTGAGATATTTACCGGTCAGCAGGCCGGCGGCCAGTGGCGAATAAGCCAGCAGCCCGACATCCTCGTGGTGGCTGAGTTCGGCCAGGTCGAGATCGAAATGGCGGCGTAGCAGGCTATATTCGTTCTGCACCGACACCAGGCGCGGCAGGCCCCTGGCCTCGGCAATGCGCAGCCATTGCGAAATGCCCCAGGTGGTCTCGTTGGAGACGCCGGCATGGCGCAATTTGCCTTCCTTGACCAGCGCGCCCAAGGTTTCGAGCATGTCCTCGATATTGTCGAGCGTGTTGGTCCGGTCCTGGGTATGGGGCTGGTAGCTCCAGGAGCCTTCGAAATTATAGCTGCCGCGCTGGGCCCAGTGGATCTGGTAGAGGTCGATATAGTCGGTCTGCAGCCGGCGCAGGCTGGCCTCGAAGGCTTCGCGCAGCGTCTTGCCGCTGGTGCGCGTACCATTGCGGATGAAATCGACCGCGCCGCCGGCTACTTTGGAGGCCAGAATCCACTGGTCGCGCTTGCCGGTCTGCTTGAACCAGCTGCCGATATATTCCTCGGTACGGCCGGAGGTTTCCGGGCTGCGCGGCACGGCGTAGATTTCGGCGGTGTCCATGAAATTGAGGCCGGCCTCGAGCGCCATATCGATCTGGGCGTGGCCTTCGGCTTCAGTGTTCTGGCTGCCCCAGGTCATGGTGCCCAGGCAAATTTCGGTGACCAGCAGGTCGGTGCGGCCAAGCGGCTTCAATTTCATAAGGATGTCTCGACGGCATGTATGGAAGAGCCGTCACTCTAGCCGATGTCGCTGAAAATGACAGGATTGCTGCCCAAAAATTTGCATTGTCAAAAAAGCGTCACCTAATCCGCTTTAGGGGTTGAGCTATCCGTCCCCACCCCCTATATAGCCCTCACGACGCGGCCACGGCCCGCCGTGATGACGGACCCCACCGGAACTGTTATCGACTATTTGACGCGGGATGGAGCAGCCCGGTAGCTCGTCAGGCTCATAACCTGAAGGTCGTAGGTTCAAATCCTACTCCCGCAACCAAAAAAGCCCAGTAAACTCAACGAGTTTGCTGGGCTTTTCCTTTTCCGGTATCCCCTCAGCACGCCACCACATTGACTGCCAAGCCGGCGAGGCTGGTTTCCTTGTAGCGGTGGCTCATATCCATGCCGGTCTGGCGCATGGTCTCGATGCAGGCGTCGAGCGGCACGGCGTGAGTGCCGTCGCCCTTGAGGGCCAGGGAGGCGGCGGTGACGGCTTTGACGGCGCCAAAGGCGTTGCGTTCGATGCAGGGGATCTGCACCAGCCCGCCGACCGGATCGCAGGTCATGCCCAGATGGTGTTCGAGCGCGATTTCAGCGGCGTTTTCCACCTGGGTCGGGGTGCCGCCCATGATGGCGCAGAGCCCGGCGGCGGCCATGGCGGAGGCCGAGCCGACTTCGCCCTGGCAGCCGACTTCGGCGCCGGAGATGGAGGCATTATGCTTGATGATGCCGCCAATGGCGGCGGCGGTGAGCAGATAGTCGCGCACGGCTTGCGGGCCGGCGGCGGCGTTGAATTTGAGGAAGTAGCGCATCACCGCCGGAATGACGCCGGCGGCGCCATTGGTCGGCGCGGTGACGACGCGGCCGCCACCGGCATTCTCCTCATTGACCGCCATGGCGTAGAGGCTGAGCCAGTCATTGGCCATCAGCGGCGTTATCTCATTGCTTTGCCACTGCGCCTCGAGCTGCTGGAAAATGCCATGGGCGCGGCGCTTGACGTTAAGCCCGCCCGGCATGATGCCCTGCTGGGCGATGCCGCGATCCATGCAGCTTTTCATCACGCCCCAGATTTCGTCGATGCCCCGATCGAGCGCCAACCGGCTGCGTGTCGCCTCTTCATTGGCGCGCTTCATCCCGGCGATGGACAGGCCCGAGGCGGCGGCCATGGCCAGCATGTCCTTGGCGTGGGCGAAGGGATAGGGCACATCGGCCTGTTCGGGCGAGGCGTGCTTGAGCGCCTCCAGCTCTTCGGCGCTGACCACGAAGCCGCCGCCAATGGAATAATAGGCGCGGCGCAGCAGCAATTGGCCGTCACTGTCATAGGCGGCGAATTGCAACCCGTTGGGGTGGCCGGGCAGGGTGTTGCGCTTGTCGAATACCAGGTCGACCGCCGGGCGGAAGCGATAGGCCGGGTGGCCAGGGGGCTGGACGATGCCGCTGGCTTCGACGGCAGCGATTTTGGCGTCCATCGTATCGGGGTCGATGGTCTTGGGGTCTTCGCCACACAGGCCGAGCAGCACGGCGCGGCCGCTGCCATGGCCGATGCCGGTAAAGGCCAGTGAGCCATGCAGGCTGGCCGTGAGCGCCGCCGGATGGGCATTGGCGGCACGGGGCCAGTCGCCGGATTTGAGTTCATCGAGGAAACGCCTGGCGGCGGTCATCGGCCCCATGGTGTGGGAGCTCGATGGCCCGATGCCGATCTTGAACACGTCGAAAATCGATAGGAACATGGCGCCATAGTGCATGAAAGCGCGCGGTCAGCAATCCACCGGCGGGGGCGATTGTTATCGAAACGGCAACAGTGTGGGACGGCGGGCAACGGTTGTGCCGACCGGGCAGGTGGCCGATATGTTGGCCAGTATCAGTTCAGGAGAGTGGTCATGGCCGACTATCACTATCGCGAGGGGCAGGGCGCCGACGCGACTGCGCCGCTGTTTTTCGTGTTTCACGGCACCGGCGGCGATGAGAACCAGTTTTTCGATCTGGCCGGCCAATTATTGCCCGGTGCGCGGGTGGTGGCGCCGCGCGGCGATGTCAGCGAAGGCGGGGCGTTGCGCTATTTTCGGCGCACGGGCGATGGCGTTTATGACATGGATGATCTGGCTTTGCGCACGGCGCAGATGATCGCTTTTGTCGAGGCACGCAAGGCCGAGGGGACGGCCAAGCAGGTGATCGGATTGGGCTATTCCAACGGCGCCAATATTCTGGCGGCGGTGCAGTTCGCGGCGCCGGAGCTGTTCGACGCCACGATATTGATGCATCCGCTGATCCCGTTTGCGCCGCCGATGGTGGATTTTGCCGGGAAGCGGGTGCTGCTTACCGCCGGCCAGCGCGACCCGATGGCGCCGGCGGCGTTGACGCAGGCGTTGCACGATTATTTCGCCGGCCAGGGGGCGCAGGCGTCGCTGTTCTGGCATGAAGGTGGACATGAGCTGCGCCAGGAAGAACTGCGTGCGACCCAGCAATTCCTCGCCGCTAAAGACTGAGTGTTCTCAACTCCTTACAGCAGTTCATGCTCCTGCATGGCCTTCTGTTCGTCCGGGGTGACATAGGCGAAAATCTTCGGCGTGCCGTCGGCGATGGTGATGCAGTAGAAATTGGTGAAGGTGACGTGGCCGCTTTTGCCGGCCTTGTTGGTGTAGGCAAAATCCCAGTCGACATCGGCGACGGCGTGCAGCCGATCGAGTTCGATCACCCGCAAGCCCTTGATGGTCATGTGACGGCCACCGACCGCGCGATAATGGGCAAAACCCTGCGGAATGCGGGCGCGGAAATTGTGATCATTGGCCCCGCCGATCACGCCATTGGGGCTGGATTCGACAAAAAACGCGGCAAAAGCTCGGGTTACGCCCTCCAGATCTTCCAAAGGCGGATCGCGCAGGGCATTTTCGGTGTGCTTGCCATAGGCGTCGAACAGCACGCGAATTTTGGTTTCGAGCGGGGTCATCATGGTCTCCTCTGCTGCTGGCAACTCAACGTGGCAGCCGGCCTGCGAGTTCAACCAAGGCGACATAATCACATTGTGTTGGCCTCCGGTTGACCCGGCGGCACTCGCCTGCCAGCGTCGTGACAGGTCAAATCGAGGAAGAAGCCATGATCCTGTCTCGTGCTTTGCTGCCAGCATGCTTGTTGTTTTCTTGCGCTTTGCCGGCAACAGCCGCCAGTTTTGACTGCGCCAAGGCCGGAACGCCGTTCGAACACGCGATTTGCGACGTGCCGGCGCTGTCGGCGGCCGATGAGGTGCTGGCCAAAAGCTTCGCCACGGCGACGGGCGGGCTGACCAAACCGGCATTGGAGACGATGCGCGCCGAGCAGCGTGACTGGCTCGATTATGCGCAGCGCGTCTGCACCGACGATGCCGAGAAACTGACCTGTGGCCGCTATGATGAGCAGGGCGGTGAATGTCTCGTCACCAAGTTCCAGGCGCGCAGCAAGGCGCTGGAGCAGAGCCGGATGCTGGGCGGCCATCGCTTCCTGATCAAATCAGTCTATGGGGCTTTGCCCGACCCGGATGCGGCGGACGACTCCGAGTCCTTTTTCAAGGTGGCGAGCCATGAACTGGCGCTGGCCCAGCTCGATGGCGATGAGGCGCTGGCCGAGGCCTTTAACGCCTATGTGGTGGAAGAGAGCACGAGCCTGTCGGCCGCCATGGGCATAGAGGGCGCGGTGAGCACCGAGCTGGACGCCTTCGCCGATACCAGCGTCTCCGTCGTGCCCAAGGAGGTGGCCGGCACCAGCCGCATCACGCTGGAGGCCAATACCTATTGGTATGGGCACGGCGCGGCGCATGGCAATTGGGGCATCACCCAGCTGAACTACAATATTGACGCGCAGCGCGGCGTGCTGGCCTCCGATATTTTTACCGGGGCGCATTGGGACAAGGTGCTGACCGACCTGGCCTGGAAGCGGCTGCAGAGCGAGCATGGCGAATGGCTGCAGGTCGAGAGCCCGGCCGACATCGCCGGGGCCGTCATCGATCCGACGCGGTGGGACCTGTCGGATGACCACGGGCTGATCATCCAGTTCCAGCCCTATGAGGTCGCCGCCTATGCCTATGGGGCGCCGACCATCACCGTGCCGTGGAGCGAACTCGACGCCATCAAGGCCGAGGGTCAGGACCGGCTGCGCTACGGCTGGTGATCAGGCGCGCAGATCGGCCCATTCGGGGTGGCGACGGAACTGCGCCACCACATAGGAGCAGATCGGGGTGATCTTGAAACCCTGCTGGCGCGCATCGGCAATGGCCTGATTGACCAGTTTGGCGGCGAGGCCCCGGCCCTCATAGGCCGGTGGCACGCCGGTATGGTCGATGGTGATATTGCCGTTTGCGGCCTTGCGGAAGGTCATCTCCGCCTCGGCGCCGGGGGCAAGGTGGATGACGTAGCGGCCGCTGGTGGGCGTATCCTCGCGGGTCACGGTCAGTTCGGTGGTCTCGGTCATGGATAGTCTTTCGTTGGCATCGCCAGCAATGTGGGCGCAGCTTCGCGCCGCCGCAAGGTGCCGTCAGGCACGGATCAGGTCGACCAGTTCGGGGAACAGGCCGCGTTCGGCGAGGAAGGGATGGATTGCCAGCGCGGCGATCATGTCGCGCAGCGCCAACTCGTCCTTGCCCTGGTTTTTATAGATCACCGCGCGGCCCGCCAGCGCTCCGAAATGGCGCGGCTCCAGTTCCAGCACCTTGTCGATATCGGCCAGCGATTGCTCGAAATTGCGCAGCAGATAGTGGATGGTGGCGCGCTGGTTCCAGCCCTCGGCATAGTCGGGATAATCGGCCACCAGCCTGTCGAGCAAGGCCAGCACGGTGGGGAAATCGGCCCGCAGGCGCAATGCCAGAATGTCCCGCATGCGCATGGCCAGCGCCGGATTGGCCGGGGTGGTCCAGTGCAGCCAGATCTGGTCGGCGACGGCGCGGGCCTTGGCCTCGTCGGGGGCCGAACGGAGCTGGGCAAACAGCGTGTCGAGCGCCGCGCTGTCCTCCTCGCTCTGGGCCATAACGGGCGGCATCAGGGCAAAAGCGGCGAGCGGCCCGGCTAGGGCAATGATGAACCGGAAATGGGCGAGCCAGCGGTACATGATGGCGGCAGAGTGAGCCTTTTTGGCCCGCCCTGCAAGACGGCATTCGCGCTCAGTGCGGCACGTTCTGCGCGCCCCAGCGGGCCTGGATCGAGCGGCCAAAGCTGCCCAGCCACGGGGCAAAGAACAGCAGGATGCGGCGGTGGTAATGCACGCCCAAAAACAGCGCCGTCAGGATCAGCGTGCCAACCACGATTACCAGCTCGAGCGACAGGCCGATGGATTTGAGCCAGGCGGTCAGCAGCATGCCGGGCAGGATATGGGCGGCGGCCCAGACAAAGGCCGAGCTGACATTGATGATGGTGAAGTGGCTGTATTTCATGCCCATGATGCCGGCGACGCCGGGGATCACGGCTTTGACGCCGGGAATGAAGCGACCGATGAACACCGCCTTGCCGCCATGGCGGGCAAAGAATTGCTCGCCGCGGGCGATCAGCGGCTTGTGGTTCTTGAACGGCCACACCTCCTTGATCGAATCCTTGAGGAAATGGCCGATGGTGTAGGACAGCGCGTCGCCGATAATGGCGCCGATCACCGCGGCGAAATACACCTCCCAGAAAGGCAGGCGCCCTTCGGCGATAATGCCGCCGGCCATCAGCAGCACCGGGGTCGAGGGCACGAACAGGCCGAGGATGAACACCGCCTCGCCAATGGCGACCAGGAAGATGAACCAGAAGGTCAGCCAGAAATTGCCCGAAATCGTGTTGAGAAAACTTTCGAGATAGGCCGAGATGGTGTGGAAGATGTCGAACATGGTGGGTTCCGTGGCGCTGAAGAGCGGTGTGCAACGCCCACCGGACGTTGACTTATGGCTGGGCAGACGGTGAGGCTCAAGTCATATCGCGTTGAGGCATTATCAATTACGCAGGGACACATAGTGAGCCAGCTTCTCCATCATATGATCGCCAGCGGCCCCAGGCCGGTTGCCCCCTTCTCCCACGCCGTCGAGGCGGATGGCTGGGTGTTCATCACCGGGCAGATGCCGACCGATCCGGAGGCACCCGACGCGCCCTTGCCGGCGGGTGTCGAGGCGCAGACACGGCGGGTGGTCGAGAACCTCAAAATCGTGCTGGGCGGGATCGGGCTGGGGCTGGAGCACGTCACCATGGCGCGGATTTACCTCACCGAATTCGAGCGCGACTACGCGGCGATGAACGCGCTGTGGCCGAGCTTTTTCGAGGTGGGGAAATTGCCGGCGCGGACGACCGTGGGGGTGACGGCGCTGGCGGTGGGGGCGCTGGTGGAGATTGATCTGGTGGCGCGGCGGCCCGCTTAGCGCGGGGCTGCTGATCTTCCTTGCCTTCTCCCCTTGAGGGAGAAGGTGCCCCGAAGGGGCGGATGAGGGGCTCTTTCACGCGCATTGACGCATGGGCGGGCGCAGCACCCCTCACCCTGTCCTTCCGCTGAACGCGGCAGGACTGTCCCTCTCCCTCAAGGGGAGAGGGGAAGGGGCTTCGCCCCGCCGGCGGCAGTGCAGAGCCCTCGGGTCAGGCCCGAGGGTGACGGCTGGTGGTGGGTGATGGTCGGTGGGTGGCCGCAACCACCGGGCTCACCCTCCCCCTTGTGGGGAGGGAGAGCGAGATAGGACTTAGCGTTTGCGAAGTCCGGCAATCGAGCCGGGAGGGGGTATCTCTCCGCGGGCCCGGTGTCCGTGACCTACCCCCCACCCTTGATCGCCATTCGGACGCAGCCCTCATGGCCTTGCTCGCTCAAATCGCTCCACTGGAGCGATTTGTCCCTGCGGGCCGCGCCCAAGCCCCGCAAGGGGGAGGGTGTCGACTGAGGGATTTGCGCCCTAGGCGCTGTAGGCCTTCACGTTTTGCTGCTGTTCGCCGAGGCCTTCGATGCCGAGGCGCATGACGTTGCCGGGCTGGAGCCAGACCGGGTTCGGCTTGACGCCCATGCCGACGCCCGGAGGGGTGCCGGTGGAGATGATGTCGCCGGGCTGCAGGCTCATGAACTGACTGACATAGGCAACGACATGGGCGACGCCGAAGATCATCGTCTTGGTGGAGCCGTTCTGGTAGCGCTTGCCGTCGACGTCGAGCCACATGCCCAGATTTTGCGGGTCGGCGACTTCGTCCCGGGTCACCAGCCAGGGGCCGATGGGGCCAAAGGTATCGCTGCCCTTGCCCTTGTCCCAGGTGCCGCCGCGCTCGGTCTGGAAATGGCGCTCGGAGACGTCGTTGATGACGCAATAGCCGGCGACATGCTCCATGGCGTCGGCCTCGTCGACATAACGGGCCTCCTTGCCGATGACGACGCCGAGTTCGACTTCCCAGTCCGGCTTGATGGCATTCTTGGGAATGATCACATCGTCATTGGGGCCGATGATGGCGCTGGTGGCCTTCATGAAGATGATCGGCTCGGGCGGAATGTCGGCGCCGGTTTCGGCGGCGTGGTCGGCGAAATTCAGGCCGATGCAGATGAACTTGCCGACATTGGCGACGCAGGGGCCGATGCGCTGGCCGGCGTCGAGCTGGGGCAGGGTGCTGATATCGACAGCGCGGATTTTGGCGATGCCTTCGGGGGTCAGGGTCTGGCCACCGATATCGCCGACAATGCCGGACAGATCGCGGATCGAACCGTCTTCAGCCAGGATGGCAGGCTTCTCTGCGCCCTGGGCGCCAATGCGGAGCAGTTTCATGCTGTGTCTTTCTGTTAGCGTTGGGCTTGGCCATAGCCGCTAACATGTTAGTGTGTCGAGGGCGACCTTGGTTCAATCGGTTCAGTCGCGGCAAAGTTTCAGGCGTCGGGGCGGATAACGCCCTTTTTGAGCAGGATATTGCCATAGAGCCGACGCTCGCCGGTCTGGATGATGGCGTAGCCCTGCTTGACGCGATCGTAGAAGGCAAAGCGCTCCAGCGAGGCCAGGCTCATCTCGGGCTCGTGGCGGCGGATGATGGTTTCGAACTGATCCATCACCGGCTCGCGCTTGCCGGCATCGCCGACCACCTGCATGCAGATGGCCGCTTCGTCGACGAAATCATCGAGCGGCATCAACGTCAGCACGGCATCGAGCACATCGGTGGCGCTGATGCCGTCGAGCCGTACCAAAGCCGGGCCGGCGGCGTCGGCGGGATAATTGGCGTCGACAATGGCGATCTCATCGCCATGGCCCATGGCGCGCAGGATGGCGAGCAGATCGGGTCCGAGGATCGGCGGGATATTCTTGAGCATGCTTGGTCTCCTGGACCGGGCGGTCCGCCGGGGTTTAGCCGAAGGGAAAGCTGTCGCTGTCGGCGTCCAGCGTGGCGCCATCGGCGAACAGATCGGGGTGTTCGCGGGCAAAGGCGAAGAGTTCGACCATCACCGCATCGATATGGGCGCGGATGGCGCGGGTGGCCTGCGTCTCGTTCTGCGCCAGAATGCCGTCGAAAATCGCCTGGTGCTCGGCGATGGTCAGCGCCAGCCGGCGCGGGGTGACGATCAGGCGGCGGGCGCGGTCGAGATTGGCGCGGGCGGAATCGATGATGGTCTTGATCTTGGTGAAGCGCATCGAGCGATAGATGATGTCGTGAAATTCGACATCGATCTGATGGAAGCTTTCGGCGTCGTCGCGCTCGGCGACCGCGCGCTGGCTCGCCATATTGGCATGCAGCGCCTCGATCAGGCTGGCATCGTGGCTGCCGATCAAGACGCGCAGCGCTTCCGATTCGAGGCCTTTGCGGATCAGCATATATTCGCGGACATCGCTGAGCCGGACCAGCGACACGGTGGAGCCGCGCTGCGGCGCGATATCGACCAGGCCCTCGATCTGCAGCCGCGCCAGCGCTTCGCTGACCGGAAAGCGCGACACGCCCAATTCGGCGCAGATCAGCGACTTATCGATGGGACTGCCGGGGGGCAGGGCGAGGGTAACGATGGCCTGGCGAATGGCGCTGGTGACGTCGGCGGTGACGCTGCCGCGTGTCAAAGCGGTGGGACGGACCAGAAATGAATAGGGACTTGCTGCGGTTGTCATGCTAACATGTTAGTTAGTGAAGAGGTGCTTTACAACGCCCGTCGCTGCCGATTGCGGGCAATCTGGCGGCAAATGGGTCCGAGGTAAAGCGCAGTTGAGACCCGACCCACGAAAGTCCCCCGATCTATGTCTGAAACGATGACCCGTCCCCAAGGCCGTACCCTGCTGCTCAATGCCGAAGACAATATCGGCGTGGCGCTGGCCAATCTCGATATCGGCACCGAAACGCCGCAGGGCGTTGCTGTGGTGCGGCGGGTGCCGCGCGGGCATAAATTCGCGGTGCGGGCGATTGGCGCCGGCGAAGCGATCATCAAATTCGGCCAGATCATCGGCTTTGCCAAAGAGGGCATTCCGGCCGGCGACTGGGTGCATGAGCATAATTGCGGCATGGGCGGCGCCGATGGCTCGCTGAGCCATGACTATGCCTTCGGCGAGGGCGTGATCGCGCCGGAGATGGTGCCGGTCGGCCAGCGCTCCACCTTTGAGGGCTATCGCCGGGCCAATGGCAAGGTCGGCACGCGCAATTATATCGGCATTCTCACCTCGGTGAACTGCTCGGCCACGGTGGCCAAATTCATGGCCGAGGAAATCAACCGCTCGGGGATTCTCAAGGATTATCCGGGCATCGATGGTGTGATCCCCTTCGTGCATGGCACCGGCTGCGCCATGGACATCAAGGGCGAGGGCTACCAGCTGTTCCGTCGCACCCAATGGGGCTACACCGCCAATCCCAATCTCGGGGCGGCGCTGCTGGTCGGGCTGGGCTGCGAGAGCTTCCAGATCGACAAGATGAAGGAAAGCTACCAGCTCAGCGAAACCGACACCTTCCAGACCATGACCATCCAGGAGATCGGCGGCACCCGCAAAATGATCGACTGGGGTGTCGAGCGGATCAAGGAAATGCTGCCGGTGGCGGCGCGGGCCAAGCGCGAAACGGTGGATGCGTCAGAGCTGACGCTGGCGCTGCAATGCGGTGGTTCGGACGGTTATTCGGGGATCACCGCCAATCCGGCGCTGGGCGTGGCCGCCGATATTCTGGTGCGCCAGGGCGGCACGGCGATCCTCAGCGAAACCCCGGAAATCTATGGCGCCGAGCATTTGCTGACCCGCCGTGCGGTATCGCGCGAAGTCGGGGAAAAGCTGCTGGCGCGGATCAAGTGGTGGGAGGATTACACCGCGCGCAATCGCGGCGAGATGAACAATAATCCCTCCCCCGGCAACAAGCTGGGCGGGCTGACCACGATTTTGGAAAAGTCGCTGGGCGCGGCGGCCAAGGGCGGCACCACGCCGCTGACGGCGGTGTATGAATATGCCGAGCAGGTGACCGAAAAGGGATTTGTGTTCATGGACACGCCGGGCTTTGATCCGGTGTCGGCGACGGGGCAGGTGGCCGGTGGCGCCAATATTCTGGCCTTCACCACCGGTCGCGGTTCGGCCTATGGCTGCAAGCCGGTGCCGTCCATCAAGCTCGCCACCAATTCGGATATGTATGCGCGCATGACCGAGGACATGGACATCAATTGCGGCGATATCGTCGAGGGTGTCTCCATCGAGGCCAAGGGGCAGGAAATCTTCGATCTGCTGTTGAAGGTCGCTTCGGGCGCCGAAACCAAATCGGAAGCGCTGGGCTATGGCGACAATGAATTCGTGCCGTGGCAGGTCGGGGCGGTGATGTGAGCAGCCAGCAAAGCACCGTCGACTATCTGCTCGAACAATGCGCGGCGGCCGGTACGGTCACCGCGCGGCGGATGTTCGGCGAGTTCGCGCTGTATTGCGACACCAAGGTGGTGGCCTTTGTCTGCGACGACCAGCTGTTCATCAAGCCGACCGAGGCGGGGCGGGGCCATCTCGGCGAGGTGACGGAGGCCCCGGCCTATCCGGGGTCGAAGATGTATTATCTCATCGATGGCGGGCGCTGGGAGGATACGGACTGGCTGGCCGGGCTGGTGCGGGTGACGGCGGATGCGCTGCCACTGCCGAAGGTGAAGAAGCCGAAGGCGCGGAAGAAGTAGGTGTTGGGGCGATTGCCCACATTTTCCCTCACTCGTTGCCAAAAACGCGGTGTCATCCCGGCCTTGAGCCGGGACCCATCTTGAGATGCGACCACCGACCTGATCGGGGGATGGGCCCCGGCTCAAGGCCGGGGTGACATCGGGGGTGGGGAGATATTCTGCCCGAAACTCACCCGCGCAGGCGATAGACCGAGCCGATGCGATCAGCCTTTTCCCTTGCATCGCCGACGTCGCCTACGGCGTAGGAGGCGAGCAGTTCCAGTTGGTCCAGCGGCAAATCCCGGCGCTGTGGGTCGCCGATCAGCACGGTGATGCCGGCGGTGTGGCAGCGTTGCAGATAGGGCAGCATGATTGCCGCCACGTCGCCGTTGTAGAAGACGTCGCCGGCGGCGATCAGGTCGATGTCAGCGGGTGGGGCGCCGGTCAGGTCGATATCCAGCAGATTGATGGTGACGCCATTGGCCGCCGCGTTGAGCGCGATGGCGGCTTGGCCGTTTGGGTCGATTTCGGCGGCGGTGACCAATGCTCCCGCCTTGGCGGCGACGATGCCGACGAGGCCGGAGCCGGCGCCCAGATCGAGGATACGTTGCCCAGAAACCAGTTCGGGATGGGCCTCAAAATGCTGCGCCAAAGCGAGGCCTCCGGCCCATGGATAGGCCCAATAGGGGGCGTCGTCGCCGGGGAGCTGCGATAGCCGGCTGCCGGGATGGGCGGTGTAAAGCCGGATGCAAGGAAGACGGGGGGCCGGGTCGAGGCGCAGATTTTCGGTGATGAAGCTCAAGGCGTCTGCAGTCCGGTTGCGCCGACATAGATGGCCAGCAGATACTGGCTGGCGGTGATGAACAGTCGGTTGCGGCGGGGGCCGCCAAAGGTGAGGTTGGAGGTTTTGGCACCGGTCTTGATGCGGCCGAGCAGGGCGCCGGACGGATCGTAGCAATTCACCCCGAGCCCGGCGCTGGTCCAGACATTGCCCTCGGTATCGAGGCGGAAGCCATCGGGCAGGCCGGAGTCGATGTCGGCGAAGAGTTTGGGCTGGGTCAGTTTGCTGCCGGTGACGGAGAACTGGCGGATATGGGCCGGCCAGTCGGGATCATGGCTCTGGCCGGTGTCGGAGACATAGAGAATGGATTCGTCGGGCGAGAAGGCCAGGCCATTGGGCTTGGCGAAATCGTCGGCGACCACGGTGAGCGAACTATCGGCGGGGTCGAAGCGATAGACGAAGCAGCCGGCCTGCTCGGAATCGGCTTTGTAGCCTTCATAGTCGCTGAGGATGCCGTAGCTGGGGTCGGTGAACCAGATGCTGCCGTCGGATTTGACCACCACGTCATTGGGCGAATTGAGCCGCTTGCCCTGATAGCGGTCGACCAAGGTGGTGATGGAGCCGTCCCATTCGGTGCGCAGCACGGCGCGGGCGCCATGCGAGCAGGAAATCAGCCTTCCCTGGCGGTCGCGGGTGTTGCCGTTGACGTAATTGGAGGGGGTGCGGAAGGCAGTGACGCCGAGCTCGGGGACATATTTCAGCATGCGGTTATTGGGGATGTCGCTCCAGACCACGTAATTGCCGTCGCCGAACCAGACCGGGCCTTCGGCCCAGCGGCAGCCATCATAGAGCACCTCCAGCGCGGCGATGCCGATGGTTAGGCCGTAGAATTTTTTGTCGATGAATTCGAGCGCGTCGCCGCCGATGGCCATGGGGTGTTCTCCGGGTTGGCGGCATTTGAGGGGATGGGAGCGGTGGTGGCAAGCCATCAGTCGACCTTCCCTCCCCCGTGAGGGGAGGGATCGAGGGTGGGGGTGTCGTGGCATCCCAAAACTCGGAACTTGCGGGACCGCCGACACCCCCACCCCAACCCCTCCCCTCAAGGGGGAGGGGCTTAGGCTCCGTGGTTGGGGCACTATCCGCGCCGCATTGACGACTAACATGTTAGTTGCTAGGGCAGGGCAACTCCCGGAGCTCCCAGCATGGCCGCACTCGATAAGATCCTTACCGTCGACGAGATGAAGACCAAGGCGCGCCGCAGCGTGCCCAAGATGTTCTTCGAATATGCCGATAGCGGCAGCTATACCGAGGGCACCTATCGCGACAACGAGAGTGATTTCAACAAGATCAAGCTCAAGCAAAAGGTGGCGGTGAATCTGGAGGGGCGCAACCTCAAGAGCACCATGCTGGGCAAGCCAATCACCATGCCGGTGGCGATTGCCCCGGCGGCGACCGGCGGCATGCAGGTGGCGGATGGGGAGATCAAGGCGGCCAAGGCGGCCGAGAAATACGGTATCCCGTTCACGCTCTCGACCATGGCGGTGTGCTCCATCGAGGACATTGCCGAGAACACGACGGCACCATTCTGGTTCCAGCTTTATGTGATGCGCGATCGGGGTTTTATCGAGCGGCTGATCGACCGGGCCAAGGCGGCGAAATGTTCGGCGCTGGTGCTGACCATGGATTTGCAGATCCTCGGCCAGCGGCACAAGGATATTCATAACGGGCTCGCCACCCCGCCCAAATTCAACGCCTATAGCGTTTGGCAGATGATGCAGCATCCCCTGTGGTGCGCCCGCATGCTGGGCACCAAGCGGCATACCTTCCGCAATATTGTCGGCCATGTCAGCGGCGACCATGATCTGGCGTCACTGTCGGCCTGGACGGCCAGCCAGTTCGATCCGACGCTGAACTGGAGCGATGTGAAGTGGATCAAGGAGCGCTTTGGCGGGCCGGTGATCGTCAAGGGCGTGCTCGATCCCGAGGATGCGCAGGCGGCCATCGATAATGGGGCCGATGCCATTATCGTCTCCAACCATGGCGGACGCCAGCTTGACGGCGCGCCGTCGACCATTCGGGTGCTGCCGGAAATCATCGACGCGGTGGGGCACAAGACCGAGGTCTATCTCGATAGCGGGATTCGCTCGGGGCAGGATGTGCTCAAGGCCCTGGCCTATGGCGCCAAGGGGACGTTTATCGGCCGGCCGATGCTGTATGGGCTGGGTGCCGGTGGCGAGGCGGGGGTGACAAGGGTGCTCGATATCATCGCCAAGGAGCTGGATACCACCATGGCGCTGTGCGGCGAGCGCGACATTCTCAATGTCGGGCGGCACAATATTTATTCCAATGATTTGCCGGTGCGGAATGCGCCGGTAGACAGCAAAAACGCGGTGTCAGCGCGGTCTTGAGCCAATCTCGAAATCTCAGGATGGGCCCCGGCTCAAGGCCGGGGTGACATTGTGGGTGGGGCGAGAGTCTGTGGATATGGGGAAGGCCCCCTCACCCGACGCTGCGCGTCGACCTCTCCCCCGAAGGGAGAGGTGAAGAAGAAGAGGTGACGAAGTCACCCCCGGTAGGGGCGTTGCATGGCGACGTCGCCTTCGGTGAGCTGGGTATAGACGGCGCCGGCGACGGCTTTCATCTGGGTTTCGGGCAGGGTGCCGACCACGGTGCAGGTGATGCGGGCATTGGCCCAGTAGAAGGCTTCGGCGCCCTCATAGCTGGTGAATTTATAGGCCGGCTGGCGGTCGGGCAAAGCGGCGGTGACGTAGATGGTCACGCGCTGCTTGGTGGCGTTCTCATACATCAGTTGCGCGGCGCGGCCGCCCAGTTCGGGTTCGCCGGGCAAGAGGCGCCCGCCGACCAGGGTGAAGCCTTCCGGGGCGAGGTCGGGCATGCCCAGCCTGGTATCGAGCCGGTTGGACAGCCAACTGCTCAGATGTTCGCTGTCGTCGCCACCGACTTCGACGGCGTGGCGGTTTTCGGCGACATAGACGCTGTGGGCATTGATCGCATTGGCGATCAGGGTGGCGCTGGCGGGGCGGCTGTCGAGCAGCGGCCGGGCGATCCAGCCGGTGCCGAGGCCAAGGCCGACCAGCACGACGGCGGCAGCGGCCCAGGCCCAGGCGCGGGTGCGGCGGCGGCTGATTTCGGTGGCGAGGCGGCTGGGTTTGAGCTGCGGTGGCACGGTTTCGGCGCCGGCGGGGCCAAACAGGGTTCGGATGGCGTCGGTCTGGCGTTGCAGCAAAGCGAATTCGGCGGCCGCTTCGGGATTGGCGGCGAGATGGGCTTCCATGGCGGCGTGCTCGGAGGCCGGCAATTGCCCATCGGCATAAGCCATCAGCCGTTCGCTGGTGAACTCGCTCATTTGACCGTCCTCAGATAGGGCTCGGAGGGCGTGCCGGTGAGCAGGCGCAAGGCAGCGCGGGCGCGGCCAAGCCGGCTCATCAGCGTGCCAAGCGGAATTCCGACGATATCGGCGGCCTCCTGATAGGCGAGGCCCTCAAGGGCAACGAGCAATAGGGCTTCCTTCTGTTCGAGCGGCAGGGTTTCAATGGCGCGGGCCATTTCGGCCAGCGCGATATGGCCCGGCTGGGTGGCCGGAGTCGCCGGTTCGGGAACACTGTCGAGATGTACCGTCTCGCCCCGGCGCTGCGAGGTGCGCAGCATATTGCGATACAGGTTCAGTAAAATGGTGAACAGCCAGGCGCGGACCGGGCCGGCGGGCCGGAACAGTCCGCGCCGGGAAATGGCGCGTTCGAGACAATCCTGCACCAGATCATCGGCCAGATCAGCATTGCGTGTCAGCGCCCGGGCATAGCGCCTGAGGGCCGGCACGCAGGCTTCGAGCTGGTCGAGGAATTGGTCCATGAGGGTTTCTAAAGTCTATTCGATGGCAAGATGCCAGACGCCACCGACGCCGTCACCCTTGATGTCGCCAGCGGCGGTATCCTCGTACCAGTAATACAGCGGCCAGCCCTTATAGGCCCACATCGACGTGCCATCGTCGCGCGTGACCAGGGTGAAGTCGCCTTTGGCAGCAGCACCGGCATCGGCCATCAGCGGCGGCCATTTGACGGCGCAGTCGTCATTGCAGACGCTCTTGCCATCGCCATTGGTGTCCTTGTCGAAGGTGTAGAGCGTCATGTCACTGGCGCCGGTCAGCACCATCTTGCCACCGATATCGGTGGATTTGACGGCGCCGCCGAGATAGTCGGCGGCGAAGGCGGGTGCAGCCAGCAGGACCAGCGCGGCAGCGCCGGCCAGGAGAGTGCGGAACTTCATGATTTCCTCCGTGTTGCGGGCCATACTCAGGCCCTCGAATAGTATCAACGCGCCAGCGCGGGGTTTAATCCATCACACTTGCTGAAAATCATCGGCAGCGGATTTCCATTGCCGCGCAACAACATGCTGGACAGCGACCGATGAGCTTGCTTTTCTAGCGAACTGGTCTGCGCCGGCTCGGGGGGAGACGGCAGCGGCACCGGCATCGTCCGCACAAGCGGGCGATTCATGGGAGGAAGTTTATGAAGAGACGTGAATTCTTCAAATCGGCTTCGGTTGCCACGATTGGCGCCGCCGCTGCCTCAACACTTGCCACGCCCGCCATCGCCCAAGGCGTCATCAACTGGCGCATGGTCACCACCTGGCCCAAGAATTTTCCGGGCCTCGGGGTCGGGGCGCAGAACCTGGCCGACCGCATCACCAGGGCTTCGGGTGGTCGGCTGACGGTGCAGGTCTATGCTGCCGGCGAAATGGTGCCGGGGCTGCAGGCGCTGGACGCGGTGATCGATGGCTCGGCCGAACTGAGCCATGGCACGCCGTATTACTGGCAGAACAAAAGCCAGGGGCTGAGCTTTTTCACCGGCGTGCCTTACGGCATGACCAGCCGCGAACTGACGGCCTGGGTGCGCTATCTCGGCGGCCAGGAAATCTGGGACAAGATTTATGACCAGTTCGGCCTGCAGGGCTATCTGTCGGGCGATACCGGCACGCAGGCCGGTGGCTGGTTCCGCAATGAGCTGACGGGGCTGAGCGATCTGCAGGGGCTGCGGTTCCGCACCCCCGGTCTGGGTGGTCAGGTGTGGGGCAAGCTGGGCGCCACGGTGACCAATCTGGCGGCGGGCGATATTTTCGCGGCGCTGCAGTCGGGTACGCTGGATGCGGCCGAATTCGTCGGGCCGTATAATGATCTGGCGCTGGGTTTCTACCAGATCGCCAAGAACTATTATTTCCCCAGCTTCGTCGAGCCGGGGCTGGCCACGGAAGTCGCCATCAACAAGGCCAAGCTGCTCGAACTGCCGGAAGACCTGCAGGAAATCGTCAAGATCTGCGCCGAGGCTTCCTATGACGACGTGGCCTCCGACATGGCGGCCAATGATCCGCGCGCACTCAATGCGCTGGTCACCGAGCATGGCGTGCAGGTGCGGCGTTTCCCCGAGGAAATCCTCGAGGCCGGCGCCAAGGCATCGATGGAGCTGATTGCTGAAATCCGCGAGGGCGGCGACGCCCTGACCAAGGAAACGGCGGAGAGCTTTGTGGCCGCCTTCAACCTGCTGCGCCAGCGCACCGAGGGGACGGATATGCCCTATCTGGCCGCCCGCGAGAAATATATCAAATACACGTAAGGCTCAGCGAAGATGGAAAAGCCCGGGTTTTGGCCCGGGCTTTTTTTGTTGGTCCTAGTGGTAGATCAACCGGGGTAGCCAGGTGATCAGATCGGGGAAGATGAACAGGATGGCCAGCCCGACCAGTTGCAGGATGACGAAGGGCACGACGCCGCGATAGATCATGCCGGTGGTGACCCGGGCCGGGGCGACGCCGCGCAGATAGAACAGCGAGAAGCCGAAGGGCGGCGTCAGGAAGCTGGTCTGCAGATTGACGCCGACGGCGACGCCCAGCCAGATCGGATCGACACCCAGCGCCAGCAGCACCGGCGCGGTGATCGGGATCACGATGAAGATGATCTCGAAAGTGTCGAGGATGAAGCCCAGCAGGAACATGATGAACATGACGATGATGGTGGCGCCGATGGCCCCACCCGGCATGTTGCCGAGGAATTCATGCACCAGATTGTCGCCGCCCATCATGCGGAAGACGATGGAGAACACCGCAGCACCGAACAGGATGATGAACACCATCGAGGTGATGGTGGCGGTGGAAATCACCGCCTGGCGCAGGATGGTGAAGTTGAGTTTGCGGTTGAGCAAAGCCAGCACCATGGCGCCGACCGAACCCACCGAAGCGGCCTCGGTCGGAGTGGCGATGCCGGCGAGGATCGAGCCGAGCACGGCGACGATCAGCGCCAGCGGCGGCACCAAAGCGACCAGGACTTCGCGGGCCAGATCCTTCTTTTCGGCCTCCGGCACCGGGGTGGCGGGGCAGGATTCGGGATCGGTAAAGGCCTTGAAGATCACCCAGAGCAGATAGAGGCAAACCAGCACCATGCCGGGGATGAAGGCGCCGGCGAACAGCGCGCCAACCGACACCGGTTCGGGCGCGAAATTGCCCTTTTCCATCTGCACCTGGGCGTTGATGCCCGAGAGCATGTCGCCCATGAAAATTAGTACGGTCGAGGGCGGGATGATCTGGCCCAGCGTGCCGGAGGCGCAGATGACGCCGCTCGCCAGTTTGGGATCATAGCCGGCGCGCAGCATGGCGGGCAGCGAGATCAGCCCCATGGTGACCACGGTGGCGCCGACCACGCCGGTGGAGGCCGCGAGCAACGCCCCCACGAGAATGACCGAGATGCCGAGGCCGCCGCGCAGATTGCCGAACAGCTTGCCCATGGTGAGCAGCAGGCGCTCGGCAATGCCGGAGCGTTCCAGCATCACGCCCATGAAGATGAACAGCGGCACCGCTACCAGCACCTCATTGGTCATGAAGCCGATATAGCGGGCGGCCAGCGAGCCGAAATTGGAGGGGTCGAAAACGCCGAGCGACATGCCGACGAGGCCAAAAATCAGCGCGGTGCCGGCAAGGCTGAACGCCACGGGAAAGCCCAGCAGCAAGACGCCGATGACGCCGAAAAACATCAGACCGGAGAGGATCTCTCCCACGAGGACGAGATCCATCAGCCATGCCCCTTTTCGGCTTCATAACGCATGGGTTGGGGGAGCAGATCTTCCTTGCCGTTCAGCACCAGGATCGCCCGTGCCGCCATGGCCAGCCCCTGCAGGGCGACGACGGCGGCGAACAGCAGGATGAAGCTCTTGAGGATGAACAGGCCCGGCATGCCGCCAATATTGGCGGAGCCCTCATACAGCCGCCACGAGCGCAGCACGAAGGGCCAGCCATAAGTCCAGACCACATACATGAAGGGCAGCAGGAACAGCACGACGCCGATCAGGTCGGCGATGGCCTTTCTGCGGATCGAGGCGGGTCGGTAGAAAATATCGACGCGCACATGGTCCTGCCGCAGCAGGGCAAAGCCGGCAACGCCGGTGAACATGGCGCCGTTCACCCAGACATAGAGATCCTGCATCCACAAATGGCTGATGTGGAAAAAGTAGCGTTGGACCACCACGGCGAAGCAGACGAGAACGCAGACCAGGGCCAACCAGGAGAGCACTTCTCCCAGCACCCGGTTGATAAGGCTCGTGGCCTTGATAAACCCGACAAGCGGTTGCAATTGATACCCTCCGCGGCCAGCACCCTCCCGTCCCAGCCTGCAGCCATAAATACACGCCTCAACTTTCGAGTCTATAAATTGTCGAGGCAAGCCATTGTTGTGATGGGACAAAGCGGAGCAGGCTGTTGTGGAGCCGGTTGTCGGCGCAATAGAGCGCGCTAAATTGTTGCGGAACCGGGCAGTATCGCCACCTGCTGGATCGGTGTGTTTGGCCCTGACTGTCGCTCCGAAACGCTGCGTCGTGTCTTCCTGACGCTGTCGGCTCTTTCCCTCCCTCCCCCTTGAGGGGAGGGCCGGGGAGGGGGTGGCCTTGTGGGCAACTGCACGACCCCCACCCTCAATCCCTCCCCTCAAGGGGGAGGGAGGCGAAGGAGCCGATACGCCCGAGCTGAGTCCAAAGTGACCCCGGCGGGGGGCCACGCGCCGCGCCCCCAGAAAGGGATGCGACGCGGCCAATAGGAGTGGGTAAGAATGCGGCAGCTTTCATGCGCCACACCCAACAGAATGCGGAGCAGCCCCATGAGCCAGATGCATGAGCAGAACATCGTCGACGTCGTCATCGCCGCGCCGATCGACAGCGTATGGGCGGCGATGCGCGAGCCGGACCAGATTGCCACCTGGTTCGGCTGGGATAGTCCGTCGCTGGCCGAGGAGATCGCTTTCATTTTCGGCAGCGTGACCGCCGACGAGGCCAAGCAGGTGCTGGATTTCGGTGAATGGGAGGGGGCGTCTCACGCTGTCAGGCTCAGCGCCGAGGGCCAGCGGACAAGGCTGCTGGTGGTGCGCAGCAGCGCGACGCCGATCGACTGGGCCGGCAGCTATGACGATATCACGGAGGGCTGGATTACCTTCTTCCAGCAATTGCGGCTGGCACTGGAACGCCACAAGGGCCAGCAGCGGCGCACCATCTATCTGTCGGGGCCAAGCCGGCCTGATATCGGCGCGCCAGCGGCTGAGCTGGGCCTGGGCGACATCGCCGGGCTTGCCGCTGACGCCGCCTATGCGGTGGCGCTGGGCCCGGGCGATCAGGTCAAGGGGCAGTCTGGTATCAGTCCTCGTTCCAGACCGGACTGACCGTCGAGCCATGGGGCGACGGGTTGCTGGTGGTCAGCGATATGGGGATGTCGCCCAAGCGGCCGCATGGCGGTGGCTCGGTGCTGCTCACCACCTATGGCCTGTCCGATGCCGAGTTTGCCGCGCTCGAACAGCGCTGGACGGATTGGTGGGCGCTCCGCTACCCGACGCCCGCCAGCTGAGCAGATGCTCACGCCGCTGGTGACAGAGCGGGCAAAAATGCTATGTCGCTGGCGGTTGCGCCGGGGCGGCGCAACAGAGCCGGGAGAATGCGCTTATGTTCGTCGTTGGTGGGGAAAGCCTGATCGATCTCAAGGCCGAAGTGGCGCTGCCGGATGGCGCGCTGATCGGTCGGGACCATGCAGGCCAGATCGTGATGACGGCGCATCCGGGTGGCTCGCCCTATAATTGTGCCATTGCGCTGGCCAAGCTGGGCAATGCCACCGGCTTTCTGTGCCCGATTTCGGCGGACGCTTTTGGCGACTATCTGCTGGGGCCGCTCAACGAGGCCGGCGTGACGGCGCTGCTGCCCGAGCGCGTTGCCGATTATACCACGCTGGCGGTGGTCAATTTCGACGATAAGCGCAATGCCCGTTACGGGTTTTACCGCGCCGCCGATGGCGCCATCGATGCTGTCAAAGCCATTGCCGCGCTGCCGGAAAAGCTCGATCTTTACCAGATTGGCGGCTTCTGCCCGATCAAGCCGGATGAGGCGACGCAGTGGCTGGAGGTGGTCGCAGCGGCGATTGCCAAGGGCGCGACGATTTCCATCGACCCCAATGTGCGGCCCAGCCTGGTCGATGATTTCGCCGGCTACAAGGAACGGCTCGGGCGCTTCCTCGACCTGGCCCATGTGATCAAGGTGTCCGAGGAAGACCTCGAAGCGCTGGATGCTTCGATGAGCATCGAGCAGCATGCGGCGGCGCTGCTGGGTCGGCCCAATTGCCAGCTGGTGGTGGTGACGCTGGGCGAACAGGGTTCGCGCGCTTTCACCAAGGCCGGCACGGCGCAGGCCAGCATTTATGTGCCGCCGGAGTTTGGCGACACGGTGGGCGCCGGTGACAGCCTGATGGCGGGGATTTTGTCCTGGCTGCATGAGCGCGGCCTGCTCAAGCCGGGCAAGCTCGACGGGCTGGGCGAGGGCGCGCTGGGCGACATGCTGCGGTTTGGCGCGGTGGTGGCCGGGATCAATTGCGGCCGCAAAGGCTGCAAGCCGCCGACGCGGGCGGAAGTGGATGCGGTGTTGGCGCGCTGATCAGCACTATCCACACCGTCACCACCCGACTTGTTCGGGTGGTCCATGGCAGGTGGCGGCATCGCTGGATTGCCCGGACAAGCCGGGCAATGACGATGGGGCTGAAAGCCGGGCTGCTTGCATGACCGCCGTACCCAGCCCCACCCACGATGTCACCCCGGCCTTGAGCCGGGGCCCATCTCGAGATCCTACCGGTGAACCCATCTCAGGATGGGTCCCGGCTCAAGGCCGGGATGACACCGAGTTTTGGGCGACAGTAGCTTAAGCCTCTGCCCTGATCGCCAGCGCTTCGGTCAGCGTCATCGTGGTGTGATGCAGCCAATTTTCATCAGTGGTGGGGAAGTCGGTGCGGAAGTGGCCGCCGCGGCTTTCGGTGCGCTTGAGCGCGGCGGCGGCAACCAAAGTGGCCGACGTGGTCATGTTGAGATAGGCGCTGGTGACATGTTCGGCGCTGGTTTCGAGCGTCGCGATCTGGCGTAGCGCCTGCTTGAGGCCATCCGCATTACGCTCGACGCCAACCAGGCTGGTCATGATCTGGCGCAAATCCTGCACGGCGGGCAGGTTGCGCAGCACCTGTTCGGCGCGCTCGCCTTCGGCCTCGTCCCAGGCGATGCCCTTGAATGGGGCCAGATTGCCGACCGGCTCCAGCCCGCCAATATCCTCAGCGATGCGCGCACCATAGACGGTGGCTTCGAGCAGCGAATTGGAGGCCAGCCGATTGGCGCCGTGCAGGCCCGTGCAACTGGCTTCGCCACAGGCCCAGAGGCCCGGCAGGGAGGAGCGCCCGCGCTCGTCGACCTGGACACCGCCCATGTGGAAATGCGCCGCCGGGGTGACCGGGATCGGCTGGGTGACCGGGTCGATGCCGGCGTCGAGGCAATATTGGGCCACGGTGGGGAAGCGGGTGAGGATCGACGCGCCCAGCACCTGCCGCGTATCGAGAAACACTTTCCGGCCCGCCTGGATCTGGCGGAAATTGGCGCGGGCGACGATGTCGCGCGGCCCCAATTCGGCATCGGGGTGAATGGCCGGCATGAAGCGCTCGCCCAGATCATTGATCAGGATGGCGCCTTCGCCGCGCAAGGCCTCGGTCGCCAAGGGGGCCGGATCGGCGCCGGTGGCGATGGCGGTGGGGTGAAACTGGACGAATTCGGCATCGGCGATCAGCGCCCCGGCCCGGGCCGCCATGCCCAGAGCGTGGCCGCGCACGCCGGGCGGGTTGGTGGTGACGGCATAGAGCCCGCCCAGCCCACCGGCGGCCAGCACGGTGGCGCAGGCGCGGATGAAGACCGGCTCGGAATAGCGGTCGCCCTGGCGGCGGCAGAACACGCCGACGATGCGGCCATTGTCGCGGGCGAGGCTGAGCGCGGTGATGCCCTCCACCACGCGAATCGACGGGGTGCGGCGCACTTCGGCGATGATGGCCTGCATGATGGCCCAGCCGGCGCGGTCGCCTTCCACTTTGACGATGCGATTGGCGGAATGGGCCGCTTCCTTGCCCAGCGCATAATTGCCGAAATCGTCGCGGTCGAACGGCGTGCCCCAGCGGGCGAGATCCTCGATGCGGGCGGCGGCCTCGGCGGTGACGCTTTCGGCGGTGCCGTGATCGACAATGCCGGCGCCGGCCATTTCAGTATCGACGGCATGGGCATGGCTGCTATCGCCTGCGCCCACCGCGGCAGCGACACCGCCCTGTGCCCAGGCCGAGGAGGCACCGGTGCCCAAGGGTTTGGGCGACAACACGGTGACCGGACGCGGCGCCAGTTTCAGCGCGGTGAACAGACCAGCCAGACCCGCCCCGACAATGAGCGCGCCGTCAGCGTCGAGGGTGTTGTCGAAAATGGTCATCGGCTGCCTCAGTGATTTGACTTACGGGACGACACGCATAGATTGCCGGAATATCGGCAATGGCGGACAGGAGCTATCGTGGTCGAGCCACCCGACGACGATCCCGGCAGTCCGCTTTATTGGCAGAAGTTTTTCAGCGACGCCAATACGCCGTTCGAGGCTGATGCCGATCCCGAGCCGCCGCCGTTCGAAACCTTGCGGAGCCTCTATTCCAGCGTGCTGGTCAATTATGGCTATGCCTGTGCGATGACGGGGGCGCAATTTTCGCCGCCCGCAGAATTCCTGCATGAGAGTCTGGAAGTCGCTGCCATCCGGCCATTGGCAGCGGGTGGATCGCTGCATGTCAGTAATTTCCTGTGCCTCGAAAGGCGGGTGGCCGACGCTTTTCGCGCCGGAGAGATCGCCGTGGGGCGGCAGCATCAACTGATCGTCGATCTCAGTCGCATCGATCCTGAATTGCTGGAGCGGCTCAATCCGCTGGGCAAACTGCGCCTGCCACAGTCTGAGGTCGCCCAGCCGATGCAGTCGGCCCTGGACTTTCACCGCGAGCACGTCTTTCTCCGCAACGCCTAATCGCCCTTGCGGCTCATCTCGATCATGCGTTCCACGGCTTGCCTTGCGGCGGGAATGATGGTGGGGTCGACAAAGACTTCCTCGGTCATGGTGTGGAGGCTCCACAAAATGTTTTCGAGGTTGATGCGCTTCATATGCGGGCAGATGTTGCAGCCGCGCAGGAAGTCGACGCCGGTGGTCTCGCTGGCGACATTGTCCGACATGGAACATTCGGTGACCATCACCACGCGGGCCGGCTTGTTGGTCTTGACCCAATCGATCATGGCGGCGGTGGAGCCGGCAAAATCCACCGCGTCGATGACGTCGGGCGGGCATTCGGGATGGGCGATGATGCTGGCCGTGGGATAGGCGTGGCGCAGCTCCGAGATATCTTCAGCGGTGAAGGTTTCATGCACCTCGCAGGCGCCGGCCCAGGTGATGATTTTCTTTTTGGTCTTCTTGGCGGTGTTGGCGGCCAGATATTGATCGGGGATCATGATGACGCTGTCGCCATCGACGCGGTTGACGATATCGAGCGCGTTGGACGAGGTGCAGCACACATCGGTGACGGCCTTCACCGCCGCCGAGGTGTTGACATAGGTCACCACCGGCACGCCGGGATATTTTTCTCGCATCAGCATGACATCCTCGACGGTGATCGAGGAGGCGAGCGAGCAGCCGGCGCGGCTGTCGGGGATGAGCACGGTCTTGTCCGGGTTCAGCAGCTTGGAGGTCTCGGCCATGAAATGCACGCCGCATTGCACGATGACCTGCTGGCGGACTTTGGTCGCCTCGATGGCCAGCTGCAGGCTGTCGCCCACGATATCGGCGACGCCGTGATAGATTTGCGGGGTCTGGTAATTATGCGCCAGGATGACCGCGTCTTTTTCCTGCTTGAGCCGGTTGATCTGGAAAATCAGCGGCGCATAGAAGGCCCATTCGATCTGCGGAATCTGGTTCTTGACCCGGTCGAACACCTTCTCGGTGGCGCGTTCGATGGATTTGGAGAATTTGAGGTCGAAATGCTGGGCGAGAATGGCGCGTGCCTCGTCGAGAGGCGTAATCGCGTTGATCGTCTGCACCATGTAGAATCCCTCCCGAAGTCGTGGCGGAACCTAGGGATTTTTTCTCGGCTTTTCAATGAACAGGGTTGCGACTTAAGGAGCAAGCTCCTAACCGTTCCCCCAACTGCCCCGTTGAGGAAAGATCATGCCCCAAGACGCCGCCGCCATTCGCTCCATCCTGTCGCTGGCCCCCGTCGTGCCCGTCATCATCCTCGATGATGTGAGCCAGGCGCGGCCCCTGGCCGAAGCGCTGGTCGCCGGCGGATTGCCGGTACTGGAAGTGACTTTGCGCACCCCCAACGCCCTCAAGGTGATGGAAGAGATGGCCAAGGTCACCGGCGCCATTGTCGGTTCGGGCACGGTGCGCAACGCGCTGCATATGAAGCAGTCGGTCGATGCCGGCTGCCGCTTCATGGTGTCGCCGGGGATTTCCCCGCGCATTCTCGACGCCGCCGACGATATCGGCATACCGCTGCTGCCGGGCATTGCCACGCCGAGCGAGGCGATGACGGCATCCGAGCGCGGCTATAGCTTCCTCAAATTCTTCCCGGCCGAAGCCAATGGCGGCGCGCCGGTGCTGAAGGCCTTTGCCTCGCCGCTGCCCGACATTACGTTTTGCCCGACGGGCGGCATCGATCCGGTCAAGGCCAAGGTGTATCTGGGCTTGTCCAATGTGATCTGCGTTGGTGGGTCGTGGATCATGCCGGCGGATGCGCTGGCGTCTGGCGATTGGGCGCGGATTGAAGCTTTGGCGCGCGAGGCGAGCGCGCTGCGGGGGTAAGCGAACCCGCATTCCCCTCACCCTAACCCTCTCCCCGAAGGGGCGAGGGGACCATATTGTGGGGGTGGCAGGTGCTGTGTTCACCACCAGACAAATCCCCTCGCCCCGCTGGGGAGAGGGCTAGGGTGAGGGGGCGATGACCCGCCGCCCTCCGAGCCTTGGGAGGATCGCGGCGTGGCAAATATCCCCGAAGATGGCCTGACGCATTTGCGGGTGACGCTGAGCGAAACCGCCTATATCGGGCCGGGTCGCGCCGATCTGCTGGAACTGATCGCCGAACATGGCTCCATCTCCGCCGCCGGCAAGGCGATGGGCATGAGCTATAAGCGGGCCTGGAGCCTGGTGCAGGCGCTCAATGACGGCTTTGGCATGGTGCTGGTGGAATCCAGCCGAGGCGGCGCGGCGCAGGGTGGCGCGCAGCTCACCGAGGCCGGGCAACTGGTGCTGGCGCATTACCGCGCCATGCAGGACAAAACCCGGCAGGCCCTCGCCGAGGACGTCGCAGCATTGCGGCAGCATTTCGATATGTCCGGCCGGAAATAACGCTTGCGCCTTCGCTGCGTGCTTGGCAGAACCGATATGGTTTTGAAAACATATCGGAGCTTGGGATGAATAGTGCATTTTTGGGCACGCTGCTGGCTGGGCTGCTGCTGAGCACCGCCGCTTATGGCGAGACAGTCAGCGGCGCCGTCGCCGCCAATTTCACCAAGGTCGCCGAGGAACTGGCGCCGATCTTCAAGGCCGAAACCGGCCATGACGTGGTGTATAGCTTTGGCGCCACCGGCCAGCTTTATGCCCAGATTACCCAGGGCGCGCCGTTCGAGGTGCTGCTGGCTGCCGATGATGAGCGCCCGACCAAGGCGGTGGTGGACGGGTTGGGCGTCGACGGCAGTGTGTTCACCTATGCCATTGGCGCGCTGGCGCTTTACAGCACCTCACTCGATCTGGCCGATGGCACCGCGGTGCTGAGCGGCGGGGCCTTCGACAAGCTGGCCATCGCCGATCCCGCCGCTGCGCCCTATGGCCGGGCGGCGGTCGAAACCATCGAGGCGCTGGGCCTGACCGAGGCGATCACGCCCAAGCTGGTGACCGGCGAAAACATCACCCAGACGCTGCAATTTATCGAAAGCGGCAATGCGGAACTGGGCTTTGTTGCGGCCAGCCAGGTGGTGGGCAAGACCAGCGTATGGATCGTGCCGGCCGAGCTGTATGAGCCGATCCGCCAGGATGTGGTGTTGCTCAAGACCGGCGAAACCAGCCCGGCGGCGACGGCCTATGTCGAGTTTTTGCGGAGCGAGAAGGCGGTGGCGGTGATTGAGGCGGCGGGTTACGTGGTGGAATAAGGCGATCTGGGCCTAGCACCATGGTGCCGACCCACAAATCTATACCTCCCCCTCGACGGGGGAGGCTAGGAGGGGGTGCGAGAGCCCCAATATAGTGGCCAATCCACCCCCACCCTTGATCCCTCCCCGCAAGGGGGAGGGTGTCGACTGAGAGGCCATGTACAATGAGCTTTGATGACATCTGGACTCCGGTCAGCCTCACGCTGACGCTGGCTGCCATCAATACGCTTGTGCTGCTGGTACTGGGCACGCCCATCGCCTGGTGGTTGGCGCGCAGCAAGAGCCGGTACCGCGAGCTGGTCGGGGCGGTGGTGGCGATGCCGCTGGTGCTGCCGCCGACAGTGCTGGGATTTTACCTGCTGATCGCGCTCGGTCCCAATGGGCCGGGTGGCTGGATCGCCAGTTTCTGGGGCGGGCGGACGTTGGCGTTTTCCTTTACCGGGCTGCTGATCGGCTCGTTCTTTTATTCGCTGCCCTTCATGGTGCAGCCGCTGCGCAATGGTTTTGCCGCGATTGGCGATGATCCACTGGAAGTCGCTTCCAGTCTGGGGGCGTCGGACTGGCAGCGGTTCTGGCGCGTCGCGGTGCCGTTGGCCCGGCCGGGTTATATTACCGGGGCGGTGATGACTTTTGCCCATACGGTGGGCGAATTCGGTGTGGTGCTGATGATCGGCGGCAATATTCCGGGCCAGACCAAGGTGATCGCCATTGCGCTCTATGACTATGTCGAGCGGCTGCAATGGGCCGAGGCGCATGTGCTGGCGCTGGGCATGGTGATTTTTGCCTTCGTGGTGATCGCGATTACGCTGACCATCGATCGCCGGGTGAATGTGCCGATGCCGTGAGGGGGCGCTGAGCTTGGTGCTTCACCCCCTCCCAACCTCCCCCATCAAGGGGGAGGTGCCACCCTGTGGTTGAGACTGGATCGTGCCAACGAGTGGAGAGATACCTCCCCCTTGATGGGGGAGGCTAGGAGGGGGTGGGGCAGTCAGCGCTGCGTCACTCCCCCGCCATCTTCGCCGTAATCACCTGCTTGGTGGCAAAATAGCCCTTCCACGGGTCGGGCAATTTGGCCCGGTCGGCGGCGTCGGCCAGGGTGAACTGGTTGGCGGCCTTGATGGTTGCCAACTCGTCCCAGCTGACCGGCACCGCCGCCGGCGCGCCCTGGCGGGAGCGACTCGACCAGGGCGCGATGGCTGTCGAGCCACGCTCGTTGCGGAGATAGTCGATGAAGAGTTTTCCCTTGCGCTTGGCTTTGCTCATATTGGCGACGTAGCGCTCGGGGTGTTTGTCGGCGAGGCGCTGGGCAAAGCTCTTGCAGAAGGCTTTGACCAGCGGCCATTCGGCCTTGGGCTGCAGCGGCGCGATGACGTGGATGCCCTTGCCGCCGCTGACCAGTGCGTAGCTTTCAAGGTTCCAGCTTTCCAGCTCCTGGCGGATATCCAGCGCGGCGGCGCGGACATGGCTGAAATCGAGGTCTTCGTCGGGGTCGATGTCGAAAACGATGCGCTCGGGTTTTTCGATGTCCTTGTTGCGCGACCCCCAGAGATGCCATTCCAGCACATTCATCTGCGTGCCGGCGATCAGCCCGGCCAGATTGTCGATGTAGAAATAATCCTCCTTGCTGCCGTCCTTTTCGGTGATCAGCAGGGATTTCATCGCGTCAGGAAAGCCGCCGGTGTCGTGCTTCTGGAAGAAGCAGTGCTGGGTCGGGCCTTGCGGGCAGCGCAGCAGGCTGAGCGGGCGGTTTTCGATATAGGGCAGCATGGCATCGGCGACGGCGGCGTAATAGGCGACGAGGTCGGCCTTGGTGATGTCCCGCTCGGGAAAGATCAGGCGCTCGGGGCTGGTGAAGTGGATTTTGGCCGCCTTGGCGGCAGCGATGCCGGCCTCGGCGCTGAGGCGCGGGGCGGTTGAGGGCGTTTCCATCTTCACCTCCTTGGCCGGCTTGTCACCGCGCAGGCCCTGAAATGCGGGATGGCGCAGAATATTGTCCGGGGTGACTTCGGCATAGGAAATTTCGGCGACCAGCTCGGGCGTTACCCAACGCGCCGTGCGGGCGATGGCGGCGGGGACGGCGACAAAGGGGCTGGTCTTGCGGCTGCTGGCGTCGAGCTGGGTTTGCAGCGCATCGGCCTGATCGACGCTGAAGCCGGTGCCGACGCGGCCGCGATAGACCAGCTTGCCATCCTCCCAACTGCCCAGAAGCAGCGAGGCAAAGCTTTTTTTCTTGGTGGAGGGGGTCCAGCCGGCAATGACGAATTCCTGGCGCTTGCCGGCCTTGATCTTGAGCCAGCTTTTTGTGCGCTCGCCGCGATAGGGGGCGTTGGCCTGCTTGGCGATGATGCCCTCATGGCCGGCCCTGGCGATGGCGTCGAATACTTTCTGGCCATTGCCGGTGACATGGGCGGAGAACTGCACCAGCGACGAGGCCTCGATGGTGCCGAGCAGCTTTTCCAGTTTCGCCTTGCGCTCGACCAGGGGCAGGGTAGTCAAATCCTTGCCGTCGAGCTCGAGCAGGTCGAAGGCGAAATATGTCAGCTTCCCGCCAGTGGAGAGGTGATCCTTGAGGGTAGAGAAATCAGTTCGGCCCTTGGCGTCGAAGGCGCAGAGTTCGCCATCGATCAGGGCGCTGCCCTTGGTGATGCGGGTCAGCGGCGGCACGATGGCCTTGAACTGCTCGGTCCAGTCCTTGCCGGTGCGGGTATAGAGCTTGACCTGATCGCCGGCGATAGCGGCCTGACAGCGATAGCCGTCATATTTCATCTCGAACACCCAGTCGCTGCCCTGCGGCACTTCGCTGACCAGGGTGGCGAGTTGGGGGGGACGGAACTCGGGCAGCGGCTTGGCCTTGCCGCGCTTGGGTTTGGGGGTGCCGGGGTTGTCGACCGCCTTGTCGGGGTCGGAATGCCAGACGGCGGCGCCCTTGGCGATCTCGGAAAAATCGCGGCCGGTGGTGACCGAATTGGTGAACTGCTCGGTCAGGCTGTCGGCAGGTTTGGCATGAGCGTCGCGGTGTTTGATCAGCAGCCAGTTTTCGCGTGGCGGGCCGGATTTGCGGGCGCTGTCGCGGCCCTTCATATGCACCAGCACCCATTCGCCCTGCATGCGCTCGCCGTTGAGCCGCATCTTGAGGTCGCCGCTTTCCAACCCCTTATGCGGATCGCCAATCGGCTCCCAGGTGCCCTGGTCCCAGAGCATCACCGTGCCGCCGCCATATTCGCCGGCGGGAATGGTGCCTTCAAAGCTGCCATAGTCGAGCGGGTGGTCCTCCACCCGAACTGCGAGGCGCTTGTCCTCGGGATTGTCCGAGGGGCCCTTGGTCACCGCCCAGCTTTTGAGCACGCCATCCAGCTCGATGCGAAAATCATAATGCAGGCGCGTGGCGTCGTGTTTCTGCACCACGAAAAGCTGGCCGGCAGCCGCTGCCTTGCTCGCGGCGCCAGACGGTTCCTGCGTCTTGGTGAAGTCGCGTTTGGCCTTGTAGTCCTTGAGCAGGGTATCGGCTTTGCTGGCCATGGCTTAGCTCGCTTTTTTGCGCGATGGCGCTTTGGCCGCCTTGCCGGGTTTACCATCACCTTCGAGGCTGGATTTCAGCGCTGCCATCAGGTCGATGACATTGGAGCCGCTGGCCGGGCGCTCGTCCGGCTCGTCCTTGGTGGAGATGGTGCGGTCCTTGCTCTTGAGCTTGCGGGCGATCAGTTCGCGCAAGGCGGCCTGATAGTGATCCTTGAACAGGCTGGCGTCGAAGGCGGCGGTCTTTTTGTCGATCAGCGCGGTGGCCACGTCGAGCAGATCAGAGTCCGCCTGCTTGGCCGGGATATCGGCGAAATAGGGCTCGGCCGCGCGCAGCTCGTCCTGATAATGCAGGGTTTCGAGCAGCAGGCCCTTGCCCGAGGGGCGGATGGCGACGAGATATTCCTTGCCGCGCAACGCCAATTGGCCGAGCCCGACCTTGTCGCTCTGGCGCAACGCATCGCGGATGACGATGAAGGCGTCTTCGGCCAGATCATCAGCCGGGGTCATGTAATAGGGCTTGTCGTAATAGAGCGGGTCGATCTCGCTGGCGCCGACGAATTGGGTCAGCTCCAGGGTTTTTTTGGTCTCCAGCCGCACCGCGTCGATTTCCTCGTCGGTCAGCAGGACGTAATCGCCCTTTTCGTATTCAAAGCCCTTCATGATGTCGTCGGTGTCGATCGGACCGATCCCGTCCACCACTTTTTCATAGTGGATGGGCTTGCCCGATGGCTCGTGGATCTGGCGGAAGCTGGGTTTGGCGTCGGCCTTGGTGGCCGTGTACAGCTCGACCGCAATCGAAACGAGGGACAGGCGCAACTGGCCTTTCCAGATGGGACGTGACGCTGGCATAGTAAGCTCTCGGCGCTGGTTATCCTGCCGGTTCAACTCTTGGCTGGGTGGCTTCGTTCCGAGTCGCGGCGTTGCGCTGGTTAATGGGCGGCCATATTGTCGCCGCAACGCAGATCAGGAGAGCATTAGCGATGGAATTATTTGACGGCTTCGCCCTGGATGGCCTCAGTATCACGCTGATCGGCCTGGGTATTCTGGCGCTGCTGGTGCTGTTCGCCGGCGCCAAGACGGTGCCGCAGGGGTTCAATTACACCATTGAACGCTTCGGCAAATATACCCGCACCCTCAAGCCGGGCCTCAACCTAATCGTGCCGTTCATCGACAAGATCGGCAAGAAGATCAACGTCATGGAGCAGGTGCTCGAGGTGCCTCACCAGGAGGTAATCACCCGCGACAATGCTTCCATTACCGCCAATGGCGTGACCTTCTATCAAATCCTCGATGCAGCGGCGGCGGCCTATGAGGTCTCGGGGCTGGAAAACGCCATCCTCAATCTGACCATGACCAATATCCGTACGGTGATGGGCTCGATGGATATGGACGAGCTGCTGTCCAATCGCGACGAGATCAACCATCGCCTGCTCAAGGTGGTGGATGCGGCGGTCTCGCCCTGGGGCGTCAAGATTACCCGTATCGAGATCAAGGATATCGATCCGCCCAAGGATGTGGTGGAATCGATGGGGCGGCAGATGAAGGCGGAACGCGAAAAGCGCGCCGCGATTCTCGAAGCCGAGGGCCGCCGGCAATCGGCGATTTTGCAGGCCGAGGGCGCCAAGCAGGCGCAGGTGCTGGAAGCCGAAGGGCGAAGGGAAGCGGCGTTCCGCGATGCCGAAGCGCGCGAGCGCTCGGCCGAGGCCGAAGCCAAGGCGACCACCATGGTCAGCGAGGCCATCGCCAGTGGCAGCGTGCAGGCGATCAATTATTTCGTTGCCAATAATTACATCAAGGCGCTCGAAGCCATCGCCACCTCGCCCAACCAGAAAATCCTCATGCTGCCGCTGGAAGCCTCAAGCGTCATCGGCGCGATTGGCGGCATTGCCGAGATCGCCAGGGAAAGCTTTGGCGGTGGCGCACCGGCGCAGCCGCGCTCGGGTCGCCCGCCCAGCAGCGGCGGCCAACAGGGATAAATCATGCAGATTATCGACTTCATCATCAGTTATGGCGGCTGGTCCTGGATCGTGGCGGGACTGATCCTGCTGGCGCTGGAGCTGGTGCTGCCGGGCGGTTTCCTGCTGTGGATGGGGATTTCGGGGCTGGTCACCGGGCTGATGACGCTGTTCCAGCCGATCAGCTGGCCGATGCAATGGCTGATCTTTGGTGTGCTGTCGCTGGTCAGCATCGTGCTGTGGCTGCGCTGGACCCGCGATCGGCCCGCCGATACCGACCGGCCTTTGCTCAACCAGCGCGGCGACCAATTGATCGGGCAGGAGGCGGTGCTGGACCAGGCCATCGAGCAGGGCATGGGCCGCATCGTGCTGGGCGACAGCGTGTGGCGCGTGTCGGGCGCCGATCTGCCGGCTGGCAGCCGGGTGCGGATTGTCGGCCATGATGGCGCGGTGCTGAAGGTGGAAGCGGCGGACTGAGGTCGGTCGCCATCTAACCCCATCCACGGTGTCACCCCGGCCTTGAGCCGGGGCCCATCCCCCGATCATTTGTTAAAAATCCATCTCAAGATGGCTCCCGGCTCAAGGCCGGGAAGACATCGAGTTTGTTAGGCCAAAAGGCTGCTATCCACAGTCCCGGCAAGGTTTCGTTAACCATAAGATGGAAGGATTGCGCCGGGCTCGGGGCCGCATTGTTGCGGGCCGTTTCCAGTTTTGGGGGAGGCGAGTTTGCCTTTGGGTCGGCGGCACAGATGGAGATGGGCGGGCACCACAGCGCTCACCGCCCTGCTTCTGGCTGCGCCGGCGCTGGCGGCGTCCGATCATGCGCTGGGCGATGGTTCGGGCGTCGACAATGAACGCCTGCTCCCCAATGTCTATCCAACCGATCCCGTGCTGGCCAATGCCGATGGGCTGGCTGAACCCTATGATCCATTTTTCGACGTCGACTGGTCGGTGGCGCTGCGCGGCAGCTACACCAAGGCCACGGCGGGCGAGCGCTTCGATGTGAGGCTAGTGCCGACGGTCGGGCTCGAGCATATCGGCACGCGCTCGGCGATCAATCTCGATGCCAGCGCGGAACTGACGCGGCCCAGCGAGGGCGGCAATATCGCGCTTGGCGCGCTGCGGCTGGGGCTGCAGAGCGGCTACGACCTCGACAGTGTCACCCGCGTCACCGCCACCGGCAGCCTGGGGCTGACCCAGCCCTTGCCGGGCACGCCGGGACTGGCCAGCAGCATCGCCAACCCGCCGCAAACCACCAATGGCGGGGCCGAACTCGGCATCACGCGGCGGTTCGGCAAGTTCAATGTCGGGCTGACCGGCGCGGCGGAGCGCCATGTCTATGGCGCCACCACGCTGACCAATGGCAGCGTCACCGATAATTCGGAGCAGAATTTCTGGTCGCTCGACAGCGCCCTGCGCGTCGGCTTCCAGGCGACGCCGATTTTCGAAGTGTTCGGGGTGGCCGGGCTGGGGCGCGATGTGTTCGACCTGCCCTCATCGGTGCTGCTGGTGCGGCCCGACGCCACCGATACCACGCTCAAGGGTGGGGTGACCGGCCGCTGGAACGGGATTCTGGAAGCCACCGCCTCGGTCGGTGTCGGCCTGCGGCGCTTCGATGCCAGCAGCCTCGGCGAAGTGGTGACCCAGCTTTACGACGCCCAGATCAGCTTCATGCCCGATCCGACCTGGCGGTTGACGACCGGCTTTGCCACCACGGTGGCGCCGCCCGGCCCCAATGCCGGTGGCACGGCGCGGGTCGATTACACCGCCAATGCGGAAATCGGCTATACGGTCAATTCCTGGCTCAAGCTGCGGGCGCTGGCCGACTGGAACACGGCGCAATTCACCGCCAGCCCCGACACCGAGACCGGTTATGGCTTCGGCGCCGGCGCCGACTACAAGGTCAACGCCCATACGGCGGTGACAGCCGATTACGGCTTCGATCAGGCCGACAGCAGCGCCAATGGCGTGCAGCAGGCGCATCGGATGACGCTGGGGATCACGCTGTCGCGGTAGCGTAGCTAAGCCCTCTCCCCATGCTCGATGTCATCCCGGCCTTGAGCCGGGACCCATCTTGAGATCTCAGGATGGGCCCCGGGTCGAGCCCGGGGTGACACGGTGGGTGGGGACAGATAGGCGGCCCTAGAAATGCCCACCCAGATCGAGCTTGCGCAGTTCCTTGATGAAGCCGTCGCGGATGTCGTCGCGGTCGAGGGCGTAGACCACATTGGCGGTCAGAAAGCCGATCTTGGAGCCACAGTCAAAGCTCTGGCCCTGATATTTGACGCCGGTGAAGGCCTGGGTCTGCATCAGCGTCTGCATGGCGTCGGTGAGCTGGATTTCCCCTCCCGCGCCGCGCTGCTGGTTGGCCAGCAGGCCAAAGATGTCGGGCTGCAGGATGTAGCGGCCGGAGATGATGAGGTTGGACGGGGCGTCCTCGCGCTTGGGCTTTTCCACCATGCCGGTGAGAGAGAACCCGGTATCCGGGCCCTCGCCACGCTCGATCACGCCATAGGATGAAACCTCGCTTTCGGGCACTTCCTCGACGGCAATGACATTGCCGCCGGTGTGCTCATAGGTGTCCATCATCTGCTTGAGCACGCCGGGCTCGCCCTTGAACAGCATGTCGGGCAGCAGCAGGGCGAAGGGATTGTCACCAACGATGTCGCGGGCGCACCAGACGGCGTGGCCGAGCCCGAGCGGCTCCTGCTGGCGGGTGAAGCTGGTGCGGCCGGCCGAGGGCAGGTCCTTGCGCAATTCGTCGAGGGCATGGCTCTTGCCGCGGGCTTCGAGCGTGGTCTCCAGCTCGAACTGGCGGTCGAAGTGATCTTCGATGACGCCCTTGTTGCGGCCGGTGACGAAAACGAAATGCTCGATGCCGGCTTCGCGCGCCTCATCCACCGCATATTGAATCAGCGGCCGGTCGACGACCGTCAGCATTTCCTTGGGCAGGGCCTTGGTTGCCGGCAGGAAACGGGTTCCGAGGCCGGCGACTGGAAATACCGCCGTTCTGACGCGTTTAGACAAATCTCATACTCCGTGACGTGGATCGGCTGTAAAGCTATCTCAACCTGTCTAAAATATCATCAAGGCGAATTAAGCCTATAAAATTACGGAGTTTATCCCATGGCGGTGCTGGTAACCGGGGGCGCGGGCTATATTGGCAGCCATATGGTGCTCAACCTGACCGATGCGGGCGAGAAGGTCGTGGTGCTGGACAATCTGGTGACCGGCTTTGACTGGGCCATCGATGGGCGTGCCATTTTCGAGCCGGGCGACGCCAGCGATATCGACCATGTGCGCAAAGTGATCGACAAGCATGGCATCACCGAGATCGTGCATTTCGCCGGCTCCATCGTGGTGCCGGAATCGGTGATCGACCCGCTGAAATATTACGGCAACAACACCGCCACCTCGCGCAATCTGATCGAAGCGGCGGTGAAAAGCGGGGTGAAGCACTTCATCTTCTCCTCGACCGCTGCGGTTTACGGCATGACCGGGCTGGCCCCGGTGGTCGAAACCACGCCGCTCAACCCGATGTCGCCCTATGGTCGCTCCAAGCTGATGACCGAATGGATGCTGGCCGATGTGGCGGCCGCCCACCCGATGACCTTTGGCGTGCTGCGCTATTTCAACGTCGCCGGCGCCGATCCCGCCAAGCGTAGCGGGCAATCCTCGCCGCTGGCCACCCACCTGATCAAGGTCGCCTGCCAGACGGCCTTGGGCCAGCGCGACAAGATGGATATTTTCGGCACCGATTACGAAACCCCGGACGGCACCTGCATCCGCGACTATATCCACGTCACCGATCTGATCGCGGCGCATGCGCTGCTGCTGAAACATCTGCGCCAAGGAGGGCAGAGCACCACGCTCAACTGCGCCTATGGCCAGGGCTTTTCGGTGCGGCAGGTGGTGGACATGGTGCGCGACGTTTCCGGCGTCAATTTCCGCGCCGAGGAAGGCCCGCGCCGCGCCGGCGATCCGGCCTCGATCACCGCCACCGGCGCAAAAGTGCGCCAGCAGCTGGGCTGGGTGCCCCGGCATGATGATCTGCGCGAAATCGTGCAATCGGCCTATGACTGGGAACGCCATCTGATGACGCGGAACCGCTAGGGTGATGCGCTGGCTGGTCGGGCTTTGGCTGGTTCTGCTGAGCCTGCCGGCCCTTGCCCAGCCGATCGAGAGCTTTGACAGTTTTGTCGCCAATTTTCGCGCCAAGGCTGTCGCGGCCGGCGTCGATGGCGCGGTGTATGACCGGGCGATGGGTGGGCTGACACCCGATCCACGCGTGCCCGACCTCGTCACCACCCAGCCCGAATTTACCACGCCGATCTGGGACTATATCGACGGGCGGGTGACCGCTAACCGCATCGCCCGCGGCAAGGCGGCGATTGCTGCGCAGTCGGGGCTGTTCCAGAGCGTCGGCCAGAGCTATGGCGTCGACCCCTATCTGCTGGGCGCCATCTGGGGCATGGAAACCGACTATGGCGCGGTGCTGGGCAATGACAAGCTGATCCGCCCGATCATCCGTTCGCTGGCGACCCTGGTGCAGCAGCGCCGCACAAGGCTCAAGGAAGACGAGGGTGATCTGATCGCGGCTTTGCTGCTGGTGCAGCGCGGGCCACTCGATAGCCAGCAGCTGGTCGGCTCATGGGCCGGGGCCATCGGGCATTTGCAGGTCAATCCGTCCAATGTGGTGGCTTATGGCAGCGATGGCGACGGCGACGGTCGGGTGGATCTGCATAATTCCCTCGCCGATGCCTTGGCCACCAGTGCGCGCTATCTGCGCGGGCTGGGGTATCAGCCCGGTCTCGATTGGGGCATGGAAGTGGTGGTGCCGGAGGGCTTTGATTATCTGCTGGCCAGCCGCACCGAATTGCGCCCGCTATCCTTCTTTGCCGAGCGCGGCATTACAAGGGTAGCGAACCGGCAATTCGCCGACCGCAATCTGCCGGTGTTTCTCTATGTGCCGGCCGGCAAGGACGGGCCGAAATTCCTGATGACGCAGAATTATCTGGTGCTGAAGGGCTATAATTTCTCCGACAGCTACGCCATGAGCGTCGCCCATATGACCGACCGGCTCAAGGGCGGCAGCGGCTTTGTCGATGACTGGCCGCGCAGCGTGGCACTGCCCAATCTGGTGCAGCGCCAGGTGATCCAGCAGGCACTGACGCGGCTGGGGCTGTATGATGGCGCGGTGGATGGGCGGCTGGGGCCGATCAGCCAGGAGGCCTATGCGCGGTTTCAGGCAGCGCAGGGGCAGGTGGCCGATGGCTTCATCACCCGCGCCAGTGCCGAGGCGCTGGCCGCTGCGGCGCGGTAACATCGTGGGGACGTCGATGGTGTTGCGGTGCCGGCTTTGCTAGAGGAAACAGATTGTTGCGCGGGAAAGCCATGATCCGCCTGATTGTCGCATTGCTGGTCGGCTTGCTCGTCTTCGTTGACGTGGCGCCGGCGCTTGCCCAAAATCAGGGCACAGTGCTGATGGCGCAGGAGGCCAAGCGCCGCACCCTGTTCGATCTGCTGTTCGGCGAGCCCGAGGCGCCGCCGGCTCCGGTGACACAGCCGCGCCGACAAACCCAGCAGGCGGCGCCCGCCGCCCTGCCGCCGCCCAAGCCGCAGGTGGAAAAAGCTCCCGATGCGACGCGGCTGGCGGTGTTTGGCGATTCCCTTGCCATCGACCTCAGCCGGGCGCTGGAACGGTTTTATGCCGAAGACCCCAATCTGGTGGTGCTCGATCAGGGCGTCAGCTCATCGGGCTTCGTGCGCGCCGATTATTTCGATTGGGACAAGGCGATCTCCGAGCAGATTGCCGCCGACAGTTTTGACCTCGCCGTGGTCATCATCGGCATCAATGACCGGCAGGAACTGACGGTCAACGGCCAAAGCTATGCGCCGCTGACCGAGCCGTGGAACGCCGCATATCAGGCGCGCATCGCCAGTTTCCTCGGCAGACTGCGCGCGGCGCGCAAGCCGGTGATCTGGGTCGGGTTGCCGCCGATGGCCAAGAGCGAATATTCCGCCGCCATCAGCCAGATCAGCAATATCCAGCGGCTGGCGAGCTTTTCCGGCGGCGCCGAGTTTCTCGATATCTATGAGCGCTTCCTCGGCGAGGACGGCAAATATTCCAGCCATGGTCCCGATGTGAACGGGCAAAATGCCCGCATGCGCAAGGATGACGGCATTCACTTTTCTGCCGCCGGCTCGGACAAGCTGGCGTTTTATCTCAACCAGACCATTCGGGCATTTTATCGTGGCGGCGGGGTCTCCATCGCGGTGGCCGATCCGCTGCTCGGCACCGACGCCGCAGCGATGCTGCGTCCGCCCTATCAGGGGCTGGGGCAAATCCGCCTGTTGGAAGTGGCCGGGGCGGTGGTGCCGATCAGCCGGGTGCCGGCGCGGGCCGGCGACCTGCTGCTGGCCAGTGACATGCCCAGCACCACGCCGCCGTTTACGCTGGAGCAACTGGTGACGGCGCCCATCGGCCGGGTCGATGCGTTCGGCGTCGGCATCGATCCGACGGCGGAGCCGGTGAAGAATACCGGGGGACGGTGAGGATTAGCTCGGCCGCGGTCCCCTCACCCTAACCCTCTCCCCGGAGGGGCGAGGGGACTGCATCGTGCATGGGGGCGAGATGTGTGTTCACCACCGGCCTGATCCCCTCGCCCCTTTGGGGAGAGGGCTAGGGTGAGGGGGCGATGTTCGCTCCTGCTACAAAGCTTACTCGGTAAACCGCACCGCGCCGATATGGGGCAGGTTGCGGTTGCGTTGGGCGTAGTCGATGCCATAGCCGACGACGAATTCATCGGGAATGTCGAAGCCGACCCATTTGGCGGTAACATCGGTTTCGCGGCGGCTCGGCTTGTTGAGCAAAGCGCAGACTTCCATGCGGCCGGGCTGGCGGGTGCCGAGAATTTCCAGCACATGCTTGAGCGTGTAGCCGGTGTCGACAATGTCTTCCACCACCAGCACGTCGCGGCCGCCAATCTCGCCCCGCAGATCCTTGAGGATGCGGACTTCCCGGCTCGATTCGGTGCCGTCGCCATAGGACGAGGCTTCGAGGAAATCGACCTCCACCGGCAGGTCGAGTTCGCGCACCAGATCGGCGATGAAGATAAACGAACCGCGCAACAGCCCGACGACGACGAGCTTGTCGGTGCCGGCATAGTAGGCGGAAATATCCTTGGCCAGGGCTTCAACGCGCGCCGCGATGGCCTTGGCGGAGATCAGTTCGTCGACGACATAAGGCTTGGTGGTCATGTTTGGTCCTGCCGGGTGACGCAGGGGTTTTAGTCGGTTCGCAGCGGGTGGGCAACGGGGCCGCGCCGCTACTTTCTCTGCCATCGTCCAGCCGGGTGGTGACGGTGTGGAAATATTGGGGAGGGCAGGGCTGAGGCATGAATGGCGCCTCACCCACCGTGTCACCCCGGCCTTGAGCCGGGATCCAGCCCGAGATCTCAGGATGGATCCCGGCTCAAGGCCGGGATGACATCGGGGTGGTGGGGCCGCCGGGGTCGACGGCCCCAAATATTACCGTGGCAAATCCGTCTTGCCCATCAGTTCGAAGTCGATGGAGCGGGCGGCTTGGCGGCCTTCGCGGATGGCCCAGACGACGAGGGACTGGCCCCGGCGCATGTCGCCGGCGGCGTAAACCTTGGGCGTGGTGGTCTTGTAGCTCATGGTATCGGCGAACAGATTGCCGCGCTTGTCGAGTTGCGCACCCAGTTCGGTCAGCATGCCCTCCTGCGTCGGACCGGCAAAGCCGATGGCCAGCAGCACGATGTCGGCCTTGATGATGAACTCGGTGCCGGGGATGGGCTGGCGCGTGCGGTCGACGCGGGCGCATTCGACGCCGGTGACTTCCCCCCGCGCGTTGCCGACGATCTTCATGGTGCCGGCGGCGAATTCGCGGATGGCGCCTTCGGCCTGCGACGAAGAGGTCCGCATCTTGACCGCCCAATTGGGCCAGTTGGTCAGCTTGTTCTCCAGTTCGGGCGGCATCGGGCGGACGTCGAGCTGGGTCACGGCGATGGCGCCCTGACGAAACGCGGTGCCGACGCAGTCGCTAGCGGTATCGCCGCCACCGACCACCACGACATGCTTGCCGGCGGCGGTGAGCTGGAATTCACCCGACACATCCTCGCCGCCGAGGCGACGATTCTGCTGCACCAAAAACGGCATGGCGTAGTGCACGCCACTCAGCTCGGTGCCTTCGGAATCGACCGGGCGGGGCTTTTCGGCGCCGCCAGCGAGCAGCACTGCATCATGCTGGCGCTGCAATTCGGCCAGCGTCGTGGTCACCCCGACATTGACGCCATAGTGGAAGGTGACGCCTTCGGCTTCCATCTGCGTGACGCGGAAGTCGATATGGTCCTTCTCCATCTTGAAGTCGGGAATGCCATAACGCATCAGCCCGCCAGCCTTGGGCTCGCGCTCATAGACTTGCACGTCGTGACCAGCACGCGCGAGCTGCTGGGCGGCGGCGAGACCGGCCGGACCCGAGCCGACAATGCCGACCGACTTGCCGGTCTTGCGGCTCGGCAATTGCGGCTTGATCCAGCCATTGCGGATGGCGCGATCGGCGATGGCCTGTTCGATGGTCTTGATGGCGACCGGGGCGTCTTCCAGATTGAGCGTGCAGGCTTCCTCGCAAGGCGCGGGGCAGATGCGGCCGGTGAATTCGGGGAAGTTATTGGTCGAGTGCAGATTGCGCGCGGCCTCTTCCCAATCCCCGCCATAGACCAGGTCGTTCCAGTCGGGGATCTGGTTATGCACCGGGCAGCCGGTATCGCCATGGCAATAGGGTATGCCGCAATCCATGCAGCGGGCCGCCTGGTCGACGATGCGCCCTTCGCTCATCGGGATGGTGAATTCGCCAAAATGGCGGATGCGATCGGACGCCGGCTCATAGCGCGGGTCTTCACGTTCGATTTCGAGAAAGCCTGTGACCTTACCCATTTTGCTCTCCCTTACTCTGCGGCCATGTGCTGACCGGCCCGACGCTGTTCCATCTCGCGGATGGCGCGGCGGTATTCGACGGGCATCACCTTGACGAATTTCGGCCGCATCTCGACCCAGTTGTCGAGGATCATCCGGGCGCGGGTCGAGCCGGTATAGTGCAGGTGATTGGAGATGAGCTGGTGCAGCCGCTCATCATCGTGGCGGGTCATGTCGCCGGAGATATCGACCCGGCCATGCCACTCCAGATCGCCACCATGATGGTGCAGTTGCTGCATCAGGTTTTCTTCCTCGGGCACCGGCTCAAGCTCGACCATGGCGAGGTTGCAGCGCTCGCGGAAACTCTCGTCTTCGTCGAGCACATAGGCGACGCCACCACTCATGCCGGCGGCGAAGTTGCGGCCGGTGGGGCCGATGACGACGACAACGCCGCCGGTCATATATTCGCAGCCATGATCGCCGGTGCCTTCGACCACGGCGACGGCCCCGGAATTGCGCACGGCGAAGCGTTCGCCGGCGACGCCGCGGAAGTAGCATTCCCCGGCAATGGCGCCGTAGAGCACGGTATTGCCGACAATGATCGACTTGGACGGATCGAACCCGGCCTGCTCGGAGGGGCGAATAACGATGCGTCCGCCCGATAACCCCTTGCCGACATAGTCATTGGCGTCGCCCACCAGATCAATGGCGATGCCCTTGGCCAGAAACGCGCCAAAGGCCTGGCCGGCGGTGCCGGTCAGCTTGATGGCGATCGTGTCGTCGGGCAGGCCCTCGTGACCATATTTGCGGGCCACGGCCCCCGACAGCATGGCGCCGGCCGAGCGGTCGCGGCTGCGGATTGGCAGGTCGAGCTGGACCGGAGTGCCGTGCTCAAGCGCCGGCTGGGCCAGTTCAATGAGCTGGCGATCCAGCACCGCTTCGAGGTGATGGTTCTGCGCCTCGGAATGGCACAGCGTATCGCCGCCCAGCGGTTCGGGCTTGTAGATCAGCTTGGTAAAGTCGACGCCTTCGGCCTTCCAGTGGTCGTGCAGCGACTTCTGGTCGAGCAGGTCGGAGCGGCCGATCAGCTCGCGCAAAGTGCGGGCGCCCATGGCGGCCATCAGTCCGCGCAGCTCTTCGGCGATGAAGAAGAAGTAGTTGATGACGTGCTCGGGCGTGCCCTTGAAGCGCTTGCGCAGCACCGGGTCCTGGGTGGCGACGCCAACCGGGCAGGTGTTGAGATGGCACTTGCGCATCATGATGCAACCGGCGGCGATCAGCGGTGCGGTGGCAAAGCCGAATTCATCGGCCCCGAGCAGCGCGCCGATCAGCACATCGCGCCCGGTCTTGAGCCCGCCATCGACCTGCAACACGACGCGGCTGCGCAGCCGGTTGAGCACCAGCGTCTGGTGGGTTTCGGCCAGCCCGATTTCCCACGGGCCGCCGGCATGCTTGAGCGAGGTCAGCGGCGAAGCGCCGGTGCCGCCATCATAGCCGGAGACGGTGATATGGTCGGCGCGCGCCTTGGCAACGCCGGCCGCCACGGTGCCGACACCGACTTCGCTGACCAGCTTGACCGAGATCGCGGCCTGCTCGTTAACGTTTTTGAGGTCGTAGATCAGCTGCGCCAGATCTTCGATGGAATAGATGTCGTGATGCGGCGGCGGGCTGATCAGGCCCACCCCGGGGGTGGAATGGCGGGTCTTGGCGACGATCCAGTCGACCTTGTGGCCGGGCAATTGTCCGCCCTCGCCGGGCTTGGCGCCCTGCGCGACCTTGATCTGCAACGCATCGGCATTGACCAGATATTCGGTGGTGACGCCAAAGCGGCCCGAGGCAATCTGCTTGATCGCCGAGCGCATCGGGTTCTGCGACCCATCGGGCAGGGGCTTGTAGCGATCGGGCTCTTCGCCGCCTTCGCCGGTATTGGACTTGCCGCCAATGCGGTTCATCGCCTGCGCCAGCGTGGTATGGGCCTCGCGCGAAATCGAGCCGAAGCTCATGGCGCCGGTGGCGAAGCGCTTGACGATATCCACCGCCGGCTCGACATCATCGAGCGGGATGGCGGCGCCGAGCGGGCGCACATCGAGCAGATTGCGGATGGCGACAAAGCCGTTTTCGCCTGAATTCACCCGCGCGGCATAGCTATCATAGCGCTCCTGCGCCGTGTCCGGGTTTTCGTCCTTGGTGCGCACGGCATGCTGGAGATCGGCGACCACGTCGGGCGACCAGGCATGGACCTCGCCGCGCATGCGATAGGCATATTCGCCGCCGACATCGAGCGCCCGACGCAACACCGCGTCATCGCCGAAAGCCAGCGTGTGGCGCCGCACGGTTTCCTCGGCGACCTCCTTGAGCCCGACGCCCTCGATGGAGGTGGCGGTGCCGAAGAAGTACTTGTTGACGAAGCTGGTGCTGAGCCCGATGGCGTCGAAAATCTGCGCGCCGCAATAGGACTGGTAGGTGGAAATGCCCATCTTGGACATCACCTTGAGCAGGCCCTTACCCACCGACTTGATGTAGCGATAGACCACTTCGTCCGCCGAGACTTCCTCGGGGTAGTTGCCCTCGGCATGCAGCGATTGCAGCGCCTCGAAGGCCAGATAGGGGTTGATGGCTTCGGCGCCATAGCCGGCCAGCATGGCGAAGTGGTGGATTTCGCGAGCTTCGCCGGTTTCGACCACAAGGCCGGTCGAGGTGCGCAGGCCCTTGCGGATCAAATGATGATGCACGGCGGCGAGCGCCAGCAGCGTCGGGATATCCAGCCGGTCGGCAGCGATCATCCGGTCGGAGAGGATGATGATGGTATATTCGCCACGCACCGCATCCTCGGCCTGCTGGCAGAGGCTGTCGATGGCCGCTTCCATGCCCGCCGCCCCCCTATCCTTGGGATAGGTGATGTCCAGCGTCTTGGTCTTGAACTGGTTGGTGTCGATATCGCCAATGGCGCGGATCTTCTCCAGATCGTCATTGGTCAGGATCGGCTGGCGCACTTCGAGCCGCTTGACCTTGGACAGGCCCTCCAGATCGAACAGGTTTGGCCGGGGCCCGATAAACGACACCAGGCTCATCACCGATTCCTCGCGGATCGGATCGATGGGCGGATTGGTGACCTGGGCGAAGTTCTGCTTGAAATAGGTGTAGAGGAGCTTGGCCTTGCTGGAGAGCACCGAGATGGGCGTATCGGTGCCCATCGAGCCGACGGCTTCCTGGCCGGTGGTGGCCATCGGCGCCATCAGCAGCTTGATGTCTTCCTGGGTATAGGCAAAGGCCTGCAACCGATCGAGCAGCGCTTCGGTCGGCTGGGGCGCCTTGGGGGCAACCGGCGGCAGGTCTTCCAGCACGATCTGGGTGCGGGCCAGCCAATCGGCATAGGGATTGGCGGTGGCCAGCGTCGACTTGATCTCGTCGTCGGAGATGATGCGACCCTGTTCAAGGTCGATCAGCAGCATGCGGCCCGGCTGCAGGCGCCAGCGCTCGACAATATCCTCATCGGGAATCGCCAGGACGCCGGATTCCGAGGCCAGGACCACATGGCCTTCCTTGGTCACCAGATAGCGGGCCGGACGCAAGCCATTGCGGTCGAGCGTCGCCACCACATAGCGGCCATCGGACAGCGACATGGCGGCGGGGCCGTCCCACGGCTCCATCAGCGAGGCGTGATACTGATAAAACGCCCGGCGCTTCTCGTTCATCAGCGGATTGCCAGCCCAGGCTTCGGGGATCAGCATCATCGCCGCATGCGGCAGCGGATAGCCGCCGCGCACCAGAAATTCGAGCGCGTTGTCAAAGCAGGCGGTGTCGGACTGGCCCTCATAGGAAATCGGCCAGAGCTTGCCGATATCCTCGCCGAAATACTTGGAATGCACCGAGGCCTGGCGGGCCGCCATCCAGTTCACATTGCCCCGAATGGTGTTGATCTCACCATTATGGGTGGTCATGCGATAGGGGTGGGCCAGCTTCCACGACGGGAAGGTGTTGGTAGAAAACCGCTGATGCACCAGCGCCAGCGCGCTCTCAAATTGCGCGTCCGCCAGATCGGGATAAAACGGCCCCAGCTGATAGGCGAGGAACATGCCCTTATAGACAATGGTGCGGGCCGACATCGAGACGACGTAAAAGCCGTTATCGCTGTTGCTCTCGGGCACCTGGGCATAGACGGTGTTGGAGATCACCTTGCGGGCGATCAGCAGCTTGCGCTCGAACTCATCCAGCGTCAGCGCATCAGGCCGCGCAATCACCATCTGCTCGATGATCGGCTGGGTGGCGATGACGCCGGGGCTGAGCTGGCTGTTGTCGGTGGGGACGACGCGGGTGCCAAGCAGCGTCAGGCCTTCGCTTTCGAGGCAGGCTTGCACGGCAGCGGCACACTTGTCGCGCAGGCCGGCAATGTTCGGATAGAACAGCATGGCCACAGCGTAGTGGTGCTTTTCGGGCAGGGGGAAGGGGAGCACCTTGCGGAAGAAGGCGTCGGGGGTCTGGACCAAAATGCCGGCACCGTCGCCCATCAGCGGGTCGGCGCCCACAGCGCCCCGGTGTTCCAGGTTTTCCAGAATTTCCAGGCCCTTTTCGACCACTTCGTGGCTGGGCTGGTTCTTGATATTGGCAATCATGCCGATGCCGCAGGCATCGTGTTCGTTTTTCGGGTCATACAATCCTTGCGCCGCCGGTCGTCCACTAAGCGGACCGGCGGCGGATGACCGTGTTGGAACTTGGCACGACCCTACCTGGCTGATGACCATCTGATTTTCCTCAACTGTATTATGGCGGCATTACCGCCGGTTTGACCACACCGGCAGAAGCCGGCCCGAATTTTGCGGGCACATCGCGGTTCGGATCGTACGGGGTACGGCCCGGCCTATAAGGCGATGTGTATCCGTGGGGGAGCGGCGCTGCATCCAAATGGCCGCTCAATTCGGGCTTAGATTAGCCCCGCCTATCCGTTTCCGCTATCACGTAGCGGGCCAGCCGGACCGGCGTGCGCGCTAACCGGGGAGACCGGGGCGACGCATCAGATAGGACAGGCTTGCTGCCCTAACTCGATGACATTTGCACGATTCAAAAGCATGATCAAGAAAAAATAGGAGAAGGCGGATTTCGCGATAGGAGATCATAGGACTCTTGGCAAAATCCGCCTAAATCTTATGCATTCTGCTGCGAAATCAGGCAATTTCGCCGCGCAAATCCAAAGTCCTATTCGAGATGGGACTTGATGAACCAGAGGGATTTGTCGAGTTCGCGCGAGAAGGCGGTGAGGATATCGGCGGCGTCGGCATCGCCGGCTTCATCGGTGGCGTCGATGTCTTCGCGCACCTGATTGGCCAGCGCGGCATAGCGTTCGGCCAGCGCAGCGAGGTGATCGGTGACCTTGCGAATGTCGGTGGGATAGGCGGCGAGCGTGCTGGCTTTGGCGACGATCTGGCTGGTGCCCAGGGCAATGCCGTCAAGCTGGGCGACGCGTTCGGCGATGATATCGACATGCTCGTCAATGGCGGCCCGCATCGGGTCCAGCATTTCATGCACGGCGATGAAATTGGGTCCCTTGAGGTTCCAATGCGCCTGCTTGGTGATCAGGGCCAGATCGATGGCATCGGCCAGCCGGGCATTTAGAATCTCGATGACGGCCGACTTGGCATTGGCCTTGAGGGCGATGGCGGGGAGTTTCATGGAAAAATCCTTTGACGCTGGAGGGTCTGCCCGAACAACCGCCAAACTGGGCGGTGGTTCCGGGGCAGGGGGAATTTGGTGCTGGGGCGAGCGGTTGTTGGCCGCAAGAGTCCCCAAAAACTCGGTGTCATCCCGGCCTTGAGCCGGGACCCATCCTGAGATGGCTGCAATGGCTTGATCGGGGGATGGGCCCCGGCTCAAGGCCGGGGTGACATGGTGGGTGGGGCGCGATCTCGCACCAACCCGGTCGCAAAGAAAAGGCGCAGTCCTTGCGAACTGCGCCCGTATCGTCACCGCGAGGGCGCGTCGGTTAGTTGACCGACTTGTCCTCGATGGAGGAAGCGGCGCCGCCGGTGATCTGGATGCTGCGCGGCTTCTTGCTTTCGGGCAATTCGCGCTTCAGCTGCAGATGCAAGAGGCCGTTCTCGAGCGAAGCACCGTGGATCTCGACATAGTCGGCCAGCTGGAAACGCAGCTCGAAGGCGCGTTCGGCAATGCCGCGATGGAGGAATTCACGGGTCTTGTCAGGCGTGTCGCCAGCCTTGGCGCCCTTGACCACCAGGCTGTTTTCCTTGGTCTCGATGGCAATGTCGCCATTGGCAAAGCCGGCAACGGCAATCGAGATGCGGTAGGCGTCATCGCCGGTGCGCTCGATATTGTAGGGCGGGTAGGTCTTGGCCTCCTGCCCGACCAGATTGTCGAGACGGTTGAACACCCGGTCGAAGCCGACGGTGGAGCGGTAGAAGGGGGAAAAATCGATGGTCTGCATGTCACATTCTCCTGTGAGCAACGTGGAGGTCCCGGTGGTCTCGGACAGCGCTCCCAAAAACGAGGCGAGCGGTTGATTTCGAGGTCGGGGTTCCCGGTAAGCCGGCGAACGATTGAAATATGGGAGCCGATTTGGCGGGTTCAAGAGGGCGCGAGATGAACCGAAAATGAATGGCGCGGTCTGATCGAGTTCAGGCGCGGGCGGCTAGAAATCGGGCATGTGCTGCGGCAAGCCTCGGCACTGCCCCAACGCGGTCCCAGCAACGCCCCCCGCATGGGCCCGCACCAGGAAACCAGCATCCCCCGGGATGCTGGTTTTCTTTTGTGCCGGTGTTTGCTCTAAGATCAGGGCTCAGCTTTGCGGGAATGTTCATGAGCGCCGTTGTCGACCCCGATGGACCGAGCCTGGTCAATATCGCCTCCAACCCGATCCCCGAAGGCGCGCGGGTGGGCTATTTCACCACCAGCGACAAGGTGCGGCTGCGCTACGCGCTGTGGCCCAAATCGGCGGGCGCGCATCGCGGCACCATCTGCCTCGTGCAGGGGCGTACCGAATTCATCGAGAAATATTTCGAGACCATCGAGGATTTCCGCCGGCGCGGCTTTTCCGTCGCCACCTTCGATTGGCGCGGGCAGGGCGGCTCGGACCGGCTGATCGGCAATCCCCGGCTGGGCTATGTCGACCGTTTCGAGGATTACGGCACCGATCTGGCGAGCTTTCACCGCGACATCCTGCTGCCCGACTGCCCGCCGCCGTTTTATCTGGTGGGCCATTCGATGGGCGGGCTGGCCTCGCTGTTTGCCGGCATCAATGACCGAATGATGTTCGACCGCATCTTCCTGTCGTCGCCGATGGTGGCGCTGGACCGCCAGCCGCTGAGCATGAAGGGCATGGCGCGGGTCACCGCGACGCTGAGCTTTCTCGGGCTCGGGCAGTTGCCGATCAGCCGCAAGGCCGACCAGCCGGTCTCGGATGCCAATTTTCCCAATAATCCGCTGACCGGCGATCTGATCCGCTATATGCGCTCGGTCGATGTGATAAGGGCGCGGCCGGGGCTGGAAATAACCGCGCCGACCATTCGCTGGGCCGCGTCGGCCTTTGGCGCGATGGCCGAAGCGGGGGAGGATAATTTCCCGGCCCGCATCCGGGTGCCGCTGCTGATCCTGGCGGGGGCGCGCGACGAAGTGGTGTCGACCCCGGCCACCGAACAGCTTGGCCTGCGCATGCGCACCGGCCGGCATGTAGTCATTCCCGGCGCACGGCATGAGTTATTCGTCGAGACCGACAATATTCGTGGCCAGCTGTTTGCGGCGTTTGACGCGTTTATTACCGAGCAGAGCGTGTAAACCGCCGGTAAACCACTATTTTGGTATCTTCCCTCATGCCAGAACGGCATCGGGGACCGATAGGTGCCATTCGGGGGGATATTCAGGCGCTTTTTAGGTGATGGCAGCGGCAACGTTGCCATCATGGTCGCCGCCGCTTTCCTGCCGATTCTGATCATTGCCGGCGGCGCCACCGATATTGCGCGGCATGAAGCCTATCGCGTGCAATTGCAGGATGGGGTGGACCGCGCCGTGCTGGCCGCCGCTTCGCTGACCCAGACCCGCCCGGTGGAAGCCACCGTCGCCGACTATCTCAAGACCTTGCCGTTCATCGATGCGGTGACGCTGAAATTCACGCAGGTCAACGCGATCAATCGGCGCGAGGTGTCGGTGCAGGCCAGCTATGAAATGGCCACCGCCTTCCTGCCGCTGATCGGCATCAATTCGATTTCGGTCAATGCCGGTGGCACGGCGGTTGAGCGGCGCAGCAAGATCGAGCTGTCGTTGACGCTGGATCTGTCCGGCTCGATGGATGGCAGCAAATACACCACGCTGAAATCGGCGGCGACGACCTTCGTGCGCACCCTGCTGACCCCCGAAAGCAGCGTCTATACGACGATGAGCATCGTGCCCTATGCCGGGCAGGTCAATGTCGGGCAGACCATGTTCGCCGCGCTGGGCGGCAAGCGGCTCTACACCAATTCATCCTGCTTCAACCTGACCAGCGCCAACTATGCTTCCGGCCTGATCGATTTTACCAAGCGCACCCAGGCTCCCAATTTCACGCGATGGAACAGCACGGCGGACAAGCCCAAGCTGAACCCCAATCTGAACGCGAGCTGGTGCCCGTCCGAAAATACCGCGATCACCTATCTGTCCAACGACGTCAACGCGCTGGTGGCCCGCATTGCCGGGCTGCAGATGTATGATGGCACCGGCAGCGCCATTGCCCTGAATTACGGCCTGATGCTGCTCAATCCAGCAGCGCAGCCCCTGGTGCAGACCGCCATCGCCAACGGGCTGGTCAAGGCTGAATTTGCCAATCGTCCAGCGCCCTATGGCGATGCGGACACGCTCAAGGTGCTGGTGCTGATGACCGACGGCGCCATTACCGAGCAATACACCGCCAAAGATCCGAGCAAATCGGACCGTGCTCCGGACAACTGGGTGCTGTATCGCGATCCGGTGTCGAATGTGCAGGAGACCAGCACGGTGACCAAGACCTATCTCAGCCGGGTCTGCGCCGAGGCCAGGGCCAAGGGCGTCGTGGTCTTTACCATCGGCTTCCAGCTGCGCGACAGTGTGGACAGCGAATTGAAAATGAAACAGGAATTGCGCGACTGTGCCTCCAGTCCGAGCCAATATTTCGACGTGGCCGGGCTTGATATCGCCTCGGCCTTCCAGACCATCGCCACCTCGATCCAGAAAATCAAGCTGACCAATTGAGGACGCGGGGCCCCCACTGGACCAGATTTTTCCTGCGCGACCGGCGCGGTGCGGCGGCGCTGGAATTCGCGCTGCTGGCGCCGATATTGCTGGCGTTGATCTTCGGCACCATCGAAACCGGCTGGACCATGGTGCAGTCGATCATGCTCGACCGGGCGCTGGATACCACGGTGCGCTCGCTGCGCATCGGAGCGTTGGAAAACCCGACCCAGCAATCGGTGCGGCAGGCGATTTGCGCCGAGGCGATGGTGCTGGTCGATTGCGATGCCACGCTGGCGCTGGAATTCATCCCGATCATCTCCACCGCCAGCTATCCGGCCGACACGGCGCGCTGCGTCGATCGCAGCGGCAAGCTCAAGCCGGTGCTGCGCTTCAATCCGGGCGGGCGGGAGCAGACGGTGTTCGTGCGCGCCTGCTTCATGGTCGAGCCGCTGACGCCGGGGCTGGGCCTGGGGCTGGCGCTGCCCAAGGACGAAACCGGCGCCTTCCGCATCATCGCCAAATCGGGCTTCGTCAACGAGCCATGATGGGACAATTCTGGCGGCGATGGCGGGGTGATGAGCGCGGGGTGTCGGCGGTGGAATTCGCGCTGCTGCTGCCCCTGCTGCTGACGGTGCTGCTGGGGTCGGTGACGGTGTTCGACCTGTTCCGCACCGCCCAGGCGGCCGAGAAGGCGACCTTCACCGTCGGCGACATGCTGTCGCGCCGGACCGACGCCATCTCCCATAGCCTGCTGGAGGAGATGCTGACCTTCGTCAACAAAACCGTGGCTTTCGAGGGCACGGCCCGGCTGCGGGTGAGCAGCATTTCCAATGTCGGGGTGCGCTGAAAACGGACTGGACCGACACGGCAGGCGACAAGAACCTGGTCATCGCCGCCATCGACTACGCCTTCATTCCGCAGCTGGCGGTGGGCGATTCGGTGATCCTCACCGAAGTCTTCATTCCGCATCGGGCCTTTGTCGCCGGCTTCGGGCTGGACCGCATCACCTATAATAACCGGGCCGTGCAACGCCCGCGCTTCCTCGGCAAGATCGCCTTTACCAAGAGCTAGCCGGCGTTGATCAGCGCCAGCGCCTGTTCCAGCAGTTCCGGCGTTGCCGCCGCCACCACATTGCCGCCGCCGGTGGGCTCGCTGCCGTCCCAGCAGGCAATGGCGCCGCCGGCCTCGCGGATGATGGGGACCAAAGCGGCGATGTCATAGGTGTTCAGCGCCGGCTCGATGACGAGATCGGCATGGCCGGCGGCCAGCAGCGCATAGCCATAGCAATCCATGCTGAAGCGCTGCAGCCGCGTCGCGGCCTCGATGGCGGTCCATTTGGCCAGCAGTTCGGGGGTGTTGAACAGCGCTGGTGTGGTGGTGAACACCCGCGATGGCGTCAGCTCGGTCTGGCCGCTGGTGCGCAATGGCGTGGTGATCTCGCCCCGGGAATAGAGCGCGCTCCCCGGCATGGCGAGGAAGGTCTCGCCGATAAAGGGCTGGCTCATGAGGCCGGCGATGGCGACGCCCTGATGGGCGAAGCCGATCAGCGTGCCCCAGACCGGCGCGCCGGAAATGAAGGCGCGGGTGCCGTCGACCGGATCGATGATCCAGCTATAGTCGCTCTCGCCGCTATTGCCCCATTCCTCGCCGATGATGGCATGATCGGGGAAGGCTTCGGCGATGACGGCGCGGATGGCAGTCTCGGCGCCCCGATCGGCCTCGGTGACCGGATCAAAGCCCACGGTATATTTATTGTCGATGACCAGCGGCGTGCGGAACAGCGGCAGGGTGCGCGTCGCGGCAGCGGCGGCGGCGGCCAGCAGGGTGGTTTCAACTTTGGCGAGATCGATGGTCATGGGCCCTGCATCCGGTTGTTCGATGCACTCATAGCGGCCGTTGAACACGCAGTCGACACCCTCCCCCTTGCGGGGAGGGATCAAGGGTGGGGGTGGTTTGGCCGCGATATCGGGGCTCCCGCACCCCCTCCCGGCTCGATCACGGACTTAGCGAAGGGCTAAGTCCTATCGCGCTTTCCCTCCCCGCAAGGGGGAGGGTGGCAGACTGAGAGATTGCAGCAGCGCGCTAGCTTACTCCGCCGCCAATTTCTCCGGCAGCGATTGCCCACCAACCAGCGACACCAGATCCAGCCCGATCAGGGCAAAGATCAGCCGCTCGATGAGCTGGCGCATGGCGTCAAAACCCTCATGCTTGGCCAGCGTCACCTCGTTCATATAAAGGTGGCGGCTGATTTCGACCTGCAGCGCATGCACGCCATGCTGCGGCCGGCCATAAGACCGGGTGGCAAAGCCGCCGGCATAGGGGCGGTTGCGCGCCACCTTGAGGCCGGCGCTGACAAAAATGGTTTCGACCAGATCGACCAGCCCCGGCGCGCAGGTGGTGCCATAGCGGTCGCCCAGCACGATATCGGGGGCTGCCTTGTCATTGGCGCGGGTGATGCGCGGCATCGAGTGGCAATCGATCAGCAGCGCCACGCCATAGGCGCCAATGGCCTCGCTGAGCAGCTTCTGCAAGGCGGCATGATAGGGGTGGTAGATCCCCTCGATCCGCATGCGGGCATCATCCAGCGTCAGCCGGTCGCGATAGATCGGTTTGTTCTCGGCCACCACGCGGGCCAGCGTGCCCAGGCCCGCGGCGACGCGCGGCGAAGTGGTGTTGAAGCGATCCGACAGCGGTTCGACGAACATGGTGGGGTCGAGCTCCCACGGCTCGCGATTCACATCGAGATAGGCGCGCGGAAAATGCGCCCGCAGCATCGGGGCGCCAAGATGGGGGGCGCGGGCAAACAGCTCATCGACCCAGGCGTCTTCGGACTGGCGAATCGACAGGTGATCGAGCCGGGTCATGGCCAGGAAGCGTTCAGGATAGACCCGGCCGGAATGGGCGGAATTAAACACGACCGGGGCGACCAGCCGGCGGGGCCGGATGGTTTCGAATGCCGGCCGATCCCAATAGTCGGACCGCACGTCGCCTCCCCAAACAAGCGCCCAAACTGTCGGCGCCGCGTGATTTGCGGTTTAAGTGTCGCCCTTTGCACCAGACTTGTCCAGATTTTCGGCAAATTGGGCGCACAGAATCGGGTTGCGGTTGCACAAGCGCAAACTTCGCTTAAACATCCGCAGCTACGATGCGACTCACAAGCGTGCCAAAATGGTGCGCCCAGTGATGCGCCAGGCGGGAATGCCGGATGATACCATCCGGCCTCGCAAGACGAACGGCCGGAGACCCCCATGAAGCGAATTCTGCTCGCAGAAGACGATAACGACATGCGCCAGTTCCTGACGCGCGCCCTCAAAAACGCGGGTTATGAGGTCGTTTCGTTCGATAATGGGCTGTCGGCCTATGAGCGCCTGCGCGAAGAGCCCTTTTCGCTGCTGCTCAGCGATATCGTGATGCCGGAAATGGACGGTATCGAGCTGGCGCGCCGCGCCACCGAACTCGATCCCGACCTCAAGGTGATGTTCATCACCGGCTTTGCCGCCGTGGCGCTGAACCCCGATAGCGACGCGCCCAAGGATGCTTCGGTGCTCAGTAAGCCGTTCCATCTCAAGGATTTGGTCAACGAAGTTGAGCGTCTGCTGGCGGCATAACACGGACTATCCACAAAGCGCCGATTGCCCTCTTGACCCCCCACCGGGTTTTATGGTCTATCCGCGCCACTGGCAGGGCTTCACGGCGCTGCCTTCCCGGAGAGATGGGCGTATAGCTCAGCGGGAGAGCACCTCGTTGACATCGAGGGGGTCACAAGTTCGATCCTTGTTACGCCCACCATCTCTCTAAAGACTTTCGCCCCAGGGCGACGGGAGTATAGCTCAGCGGGAGAGCATTCGCTTCACACGCGAAGGGTCACAAGTTCAATCCTTGTTACTCCCACCATTTGCCTTCGCTTCCGGTGAAGGCGGTCTGCAAATACCAAATTGCTGCGCTTCCGGTGCTCCACGTGCCGATGCACGCTCCGCTCCGGTTCTCGTAATCCGGCATTTTCGCCTCGCCTTGACCGGTTCGAAGGCGAATGGTGCCGACTGAGTGTTCTGCCACCACGTCGTCACCCCACCACCAGACCGTCACCCTCGGGCCTGACCCGAGGGCGTTTCACTTTGCGATGCGCTGGTAGTGCAGGGCCCTCGGGTCAAGCCCGAGGGGGGAAGAGTGAGTGCCAGGCAGAGGCGATTCGCTCACACAGGCCTCGCAGCCAGCGCCTCCCTCCCCTTTGATGGGGAGGGAATGAGGGTGGGGTGGGGCCACATACGCTGTCACCCCAACAGAATCACCACATCGTCTGCTTGGCCCGTTCCGGCCACGCCGTGTCATAAGCCGCGCCGCCAACCGCATTGTCCGTCATCGCCGCCAGAATCTCGCCGGGGCTGGGCAGGGATTGGGGATCGATATGGCGGGCCGGGTTCCACAATTCGCTGCGGATAATGGCGCGGGCGCATTGGAAATACAGCTCATCAATGGTCATGACGATCACTGACCGGGGCGGTTTGCCATCGACGGCAAAGCTGGCCAGCAGCTCGGGGTCGATGCTGATCCGGGCCTTGCCATTGGCGCGGAAGGTGGTGCCGCTGCCGGGCAGCAGGAACAGGAAGGCGCAGCGCGGATCGCGGACGATGTTGCGCAGCGAATCAATGCGGTTATTGCCGCGCCGGTCGGGCAGCATCAGCGTCTGGTCGTCGTGAATGCGGACAAAGCCGGGCTGGTCGCCGCGTGGCGAGCAATCAATGCCCTCGGGGCCCACGGTGGCGAGTGCGGCAAATGGGCTCGCCTCGATCAACCGACGATACTGCGGCGTCATGCGGTGGGCGATCTTGGCGGTGGAGGCGGCCACGGGAGCAGGGATATAGAGCGCGTCGAGCTGTTCGAGCGAGGTCACGATGGTCATGGTGGCATTCCGATCAGCAGGGGTGCAGCGGGCGGTAATCGATCCTATATTGAGCAACAATGACAGGGCGACAAAGGAGTAAAGCGATGGACACCCATGCCTTCAAGGTGAACCGGACGGACGCCGAATGGCGCGCCAAGCTCACGCCCGAGCAATATCGGGTAATGCGCGATCATGGCACCGAAGCCCCCGGCTCCTGCGCGCTGCTGCATGAGCATCGCGCCGGCAGCTTCACCTGCGTCGGCTGCGATACGCCGCTGTTCAAGGCCGATCTCAAATTCGAGAGCGGCACCGGCTGGCCGAGCTTTAACGACCCACTGCCCGGCGCGACCGAGACCACCACCGACAAGCGCTTTGGCATGGTGCGCACCGAAGTCCACTGCGCCACCTGCGGCAGCCATCTCGGCCATGTCTTCCCCGATGGCCCGCCGCCGACCGGCCTGCGCTACTGCATCAATGGCGTGGCGATGAATTTCGTGCCCAGTTCTGCGGCGTGAAATTCTCGGCCAATCTGTCCATGCTCTACCCAGAGCATGGCTTTCTCGAGCGGTTTGGCGCCGCGGCAGCAGATGGCTTCCGCGGCGTTGAATATGTGTCGCCCTATGAACACCCACCGGAGGTCCTTGCGGCCCTGCTGGAGCGCTATGGCCTGACGCAGGCCCTGTTCAACCTGCCGGCGGGTGACTGGGCTGCGGGCGAGCGCGGGCTGGCCTGCCTGCCCGGGCGCGAGGCCGAGTTCGCTGCGGGCATCGACACCGCCATCACCTATGCGCAGGCGCTGGATTGCCAGCAGGTCAATTGCCTCGCGGGCATCGTGCCGGCCGGGCAAGACCGCGCCCGCTGCGAAGCGGTGCTGGTCGCCAATCTGGCGCTGGCGGCCGAGCGGCTGGACGAAGTCGGCGTCAAGGTTTTGCTGGGGCCGATCAACCAGCGCGATATGCCGGGCTATGCCGTGTCGGGCACCGCGCAGGCCGAGGCCATCATGGCCCGCGTCGGGTCCGACAATCTCTGGCTGCAATATGATTTTTATCACATGCAGATCACCCAGGGTGACCTGCTGAGCAATTTCGAGCGCCTGCAGCACCGCATCGCCCATGTGCAGGTCGCCGACGTGCCGGGGCGGCACGAGCCGGGCACTGGCGAAATCAACTATCCCAATATTTTCGCGGCCCTCGAACGCCACGGCTATGACGGCTGGATCGGCGCGGAATACCGGCCACAGGCTGCCACCAGCGCGGGATTGGGCTGGATGCTGCCTTCCTTCTCCCCTTGAGGGAGAATTTTCGTCATTCACCTAAGCAATATCAATGGGTTACGTTGCTGAATAACGTCATAGCACTGCACCAAGTTATGCACAAGTGAGCACGCTTTGGCGTTGGGAGGCCAAGCGAGCGATCAAAGTTGAGGCCGGCGGCCATTTGCCCTCGTCGCACAGAGCCACGGCAAGCTTAGTCAGGTCGATCTTGGTGCCGTCCTCAGTCCACCCCGCGGTGCCGGTCGCTGGAGCCGCTGCGCTCGCGGCGGGTGCTGGCGTAACCGGCAGTGCTTTGCGAAGCTCTTCACATTTGATTTGAACGCCTACAATTTGATCCACAGGGGACCGCCTTGCCGCTGATCAGGTGCTCTTCTTGGGCCAAGGTGAGCCCCGGAACGGCCAGCGCTGAGGCAAGGCGGCGATGGATAGAAGTGTTCGGACTTTCATTCCACTCTCCTTTTGATCGCCTCGCTTGATACGAGGAACCAAGAAAAACGTTAACCACTTCGCACTGGTTGTGATCTGAAACCGAACTGGCTGTGTTCGCGGTTTGACGTGCCCTGCCAGCCCATTCGCCCATCAGGGCATACATCCTACAAGCTATGTACGGTCGCACGCAGCCCCGCTAGCCTTCGTGCCGGCGCAGGTCGCTAGTGGCCCTGTGTGGCCGCCCTGCCGCAACTCATAGTGTCCTGCGCCACCATCTCTCGGCAGGTAAGTGCATTGGAGCGCAGCACTATGCAGATTGTGCATAGTGCCCTATATCGCCGACAATATCTGCCAGCACATGTCCGAGGGAGCGAGTCTGCGTAGCATCTGCCGCGATACGAAGATGCCGGACCAGGTCACCGTGTTCAGATGGTTGGCAGACGAGCGTTACACGTCGTTTCGCGAGCAATACGCGCCCGCCCGCGATGCTCGTGCCGATGCGATCTTCGACGAAATGCTGGAGATAGCGGACACGCCGCAAATGGGCAACAGGCGCAAGAAGGTGCCGGCGGCAAGTCCGAGGTGACGACATGCTCAAGGAATATCCGACTGCGGAGGTGCAAAGCTGGACTATCCAGAAGCAGGAGGCTGAGGCCGTTATCGCTGGGGGAGAAGCCGCGACCCACGGGGCGTCAATGACCGGCCTTTCCTCGATCGCGTCGTTCCTTGTCTCGGTGTGCGAAGCCCATCGTGGTGAGGTGAGTACTGATGCTGAGCGCGGTGCCCAGCTTTGGGTAAAGGCGGCGGCTATCAAGGCAAACGCCGGCGCCTGGGCTGGGCTTTCGGCATATGTAAACGGCTTGCGCGCCCGTATGGAAGACCGGCTCGCCTTGGCGCAAACGGTCTCCGATCTGCTTGTTATCGAGAGCGAAAATCAGACCGAGCTCGGTGCTTTCCGCGCCGTGCACCACGTCTAGATGCAGATCAGCATCGCCGATCTGCAGGGACTGCGCAGTCCTACGACCCTCTCTGCCATCAGAACCATTCCTAGACAGATGATAGGACTGCGCGTCGCATCGTAGCTGGTTTAGTTCCGGGCACAGAGTTAATCGGCCGCTAATCCTCACAGCTCGCGTCGAGTTAATCTCAGATGAGAGCGGCGGTGCAAAATTAGTCCACGGTAGCGGCGGGATAGTCCCGCTTCGGGCGGCGTAAAAGTCGGCCACCTATCTTCCTTCTGCGACGCTTGCAGGAGGGTTGGGGATCTATACCGTG
>NZ_JBTMWV010000019.1:0-65830 GCF_054489345.1 Devosia sp. A369
GAACGCCGGGGTGTGGTTGCGGCGGGGTCGTCTCGTCATGATCTCTCCTGTTCGCGGCCATATTGGCCGCCGTCAGGCAGAAAATCCACTCATCCCCGTGTTCAGATTCCCCGAGCCAGCTCTAAGCGACAATGTCGCCCGCCCCTTCAACCTCGAAGATTTTATAGGCGCCCGCCAGAATTTCGCCGGACAGCGTGAGTGTCACCCCATCCGCAACAGTGATCTGCGCGCCTTCTTCGAAGGTGGCGCATGCGGTAAGCTCAAGGTCGGCCTCGATACGGTAATCGCCGGGGGTGAAATAGAGGGCACCGAGAGCCTGTGCCGCATCGATGGCCGCAGCATCATTGGCCACGCCATCGCCCACCGCACCGCGTTCGATCGCGCTGTAGGAAATAGACGTGGACAGCAAACCCGCAACCTTGGTCCGCGTGACATCGCCATCGTCAAGCGCAATATCATTGACCTGCCAGGCAGCGCCGTCCCAGGTCTTTCGCTTGCCATCGGTGGTGTTCCAATATTCCGCGCCAGTGATGGGCAACCCACCCGCCGCCGCATTCGCTGCGGCGTCGTCTGCGAAGGCGCCCAAGTATTTCTCGGTGAGGTCTGCCAAGGCCTGCTCTGCAGCAATGCGGTCTTCGTTGGCATCCGTCGCACTCTGGGCCGCAGCCGCTGCCGCGCCGACATCAATCAGCAACTGATACTGATCGCCATCGTTCAGACAGAACATCACCATGCCGGCCCACTCGCCGGCAGAGAGTGGGTTGCCAGCGAGGTTGACGACCTGACGTGCAGACTCCCCACCGACCGAAAGCGTCAGTGGGCCGATGTTGGGCGTCACCACCTTGGCGAAGAAGACTTCGGTGGAAGCTGGATTGACGCCGGCGTTCACCACGCCGGTTTGCGCCGTACCCGAGCCGGACAACGCGACCTTTGCGAATGTATCGGGGAAACCCCGCCCAAACACCCACGCGCCCGCCTCACGGCTGTAAAGGCCCGCAGTCGCCCCAGTGAGCACGATGCCCATATAGTCCTCATTGGGCGGCGTCACGGCGTTCAGGGCCGCGATTGTATTTCGCGCAACGGACTGTCCACCGCCGCTCTGGATCTGCTTGAGCAGCCCGCGGATTTCCGGCTTGTCCGGCCAATGAGCACCGCTGTGGATGTCACCCTTGACCTTGTTGTCGCGGAAAACGGTGTCGATATCGTACGCCATGGCTTTGCCTCAAAACAGAAAAGCCCGCTCAGACGCGGGCGTGTTGATGGTCGATGTTGTCGGGGTCAGGAGACCGTGAAGGGTCCGGTCGCAGCCGGCATGGCTTCGTCGCCGGCCGAGTTGATGGCAACGACCCAGCCATATTTCAGGCCCACCGATAGGCTGGGCACAACGCGGCTATCCGATGCGTTTGGCAGACCGTATTCGGTGGCGGTCGGCGTGCCGCCAGGGAAGGTGTTGACCGTGTTGATGTAGATCCGCGCGCCGACATAGTTCGGGCTATTCGGCGCGGTCCAGTTGAACGTGGCCTGCCCTGCCCCGCCGGTCGCTGATGTGCTCGTTGCCGGACCTGGCGGCGTCGATGTGGCGGATATCGTGACGCTGGCCGGCGACGACCCCACCCAGTCGCTGGCATTGGCCGTGGCGGTGCGGAACTGCACCTGGGCTTCATAGACATCGCCCGGCGGCAGCCCGTTGATGGTCAAATAGTCCTGACTGGCAGGCACGCCCAGTTCGTTCCAATCGGTCGATCCGACCTTACGATAGCGGACACGCTTCAGCAGGCTCGCTCGCGGCGCCGGATTGAAGGTGACATGCAGCGCACCGGTAGCCGGCGATGACAGCGTGACCCCAGTCGGATCGGGCACATCGTCCACCACGTCAATATCCGAAATGGTCGAAGGCGCAGGCTCATCCACCAGGCCGTCGAACTGCCAATCCGCTTGCTCGGTCGATTTCCCGGTGACCGTCACCGACATGCCGTCCGGCGAAAGCTGGAAATCCGCCAGCTCGTAAACCCCGCTGATGCCGAACTTGGGGCACTCCACCCGGAAGGTCCGGCTGTCCTCGTCATCGGCCGGCATCAGCAGCAAGCCATAGAGCTTGAGCGTCATAGTGATATCGTGCGGGGCCCGCATGGCCCGCATGGCCCGCAGGGTACGCTTGGCAATGGCGCAGGCCTGGGTGTGGTTCGGAATCCAGTGCGCTGCGACTGAGGACTGGTTATAGGCCTGGCCATCGCTGATGGTGACCGCAGCAGATGGATATTGCCGATAGCCAGCGGCGGGCTCGACATACTCGACCGACAGCGCGTTCTGCTGGGTTTCGCCGTCTTGGCCTTCGCCCAGCTTGATCGAATAGATGTGCTCGGCCCGGATGGTGACCTTGGGCTCCATCCACCGCCCGAGCTTGAACCCGACCTTGCCGTTCGGCTTGTCATAGAACCAGGCATCGCAGGCCACGGCGAGTTGCTTGCGAACCTCCTCGCGCGTCTGGGAGAAGAAGTAGGTTCCGCACAGCTGCCACTTCGGAATCCAGTCACCGCCCCGCGTCCGCATCAACGCATCGGCGACATCGGCCTCATAAGCGACTTCATCCCAATCCAGATCCTGACCCAGACCATCGGGACTAACGATCCAGTCGGCGATGATCAGCGCGGCGTTGGTGGTCCACCGCCGAACGTTATCGCGCGGATCGAGCACCTTGGCGGCGCGATAGACCCCCGAGATGGTTGGCTCCCGGCCAGACGAATAGACCTTGGCGAAATCCTCAGCCTTCGGGTTCTGGCAGACCATCACGGCGCCGGCGATGCCGGAAAGCTTGTGCGCAGCCGTCCACTCGGGGAAGGCCTCCGCCAAATACGGGTGCGCCGCCTGCCCTGGCGCTCCGTGAAAGCGATCAACGCGGATCATCGAGGTGCCTTCGGACTCAAACTGGTCTTCGGTCACATAGCCAAACTCATTGAGGCTGACTTCGGTCTCGTTCAGGTAGGTGCTTTCGACGCCATCAATTTCACCGGTATTGAACAGCGCGGCGACATAGCGCTTGCCTTCCTTCAGCTTCCAGAAGGCCACCGGGCCGCCGGTACGGACGCGGCCATACGACTTCGAGCGATCCTGAATGGACTGGCGCAGATTGACGATACGCGAGCCAGGGTCTTGTGCCTGGCTATTCTGCTGCGGCCGCAAGGCATTGGCCAGCATGGTGACGCCAACGCCGATGGCAAGATTGAGCAAAAACCCTGGCAGCGCCGCCATGATGGCATTGCCCACAAGGCTCATCAGCACAGCCGTGGGCGCCATCAGGCCCGCTGCGCCGCCATAGCCTATCCACCCAAGGATCGCGACCGACACCGGATCGGCATGCGCCTGCACCGGCACGGCAAAGAGCATCGTCGTGCCCAGCAGGACACTCCGCAAAACCCGCAGGATCATTGTTGCTCTACCCCCGCACTGCCCAGGCAGCGAGAACTTCTGGCCGGGCGAGGAACATCACGCCGTCCATGGATTTGACCGCCCAGCGGTCGCCGAGAAACAGGCCGGCGAACTCATGGTTGCGCACGGCCAAGATGCCGATGTCGCCGCACTGTGGCGCCTTCGTTCTGTCGAGCCCAGCGAGCGCCGCACAGCGGCCTACAGTGGCAACATGGCCATCGGCTAGGCCACCGACGCTTTCGGCCTCGGCGCGGCTGCTGTAGCGCCCCCGGAGGTGAGCCGCGCCGTCCCGCCCGGTCGCGTCAAGCACATAGTCGGCTAGGACGATGCAGCAGTCCGTCTCGCCCCAGACGAAATCAGTTGAGGCCCAGCGGCGCAGATGCCGCGCAATGATGTCAGACAAGGCCGACCCACTGCGCCGCCAATGCGATGACAATCCCGGCGATGCAGAGGCGCTTCACGAACTCATCATGTGGAAGTGGCTTTCGCTCGTTCATGTCATGCACCGAACAGCGGCTGGTCATCAAAACCGTGGGTCGGCATGAATTCCAGGCTCGGGTCGCCAGCGTGCCGGCGCCGCTGATCGGCATCGGTGTAGCGACCGTTCAGCGGCTTTGACCGCAGCGGGAACGGACCTTCGCAAATCAGCGTCACGCTGCGGTCCTGCCCGCTGTAATTATAGATCAGCCGGCGCATCTTCACGGTGCGGAACAGGATGGGCTGCCAGATCGGCGCGAACATTTCTTCCAGTCGGCCGAAATATTGGAAGTAGAGCCGGCAGGGCCGACCATCGATCGCCGCCACGCCATATTGCCGGATGACGGCCAGCAGATCCGTGCGATCGGGATCATGAACATAGGACAGCGCCGCCTCCCAGGTCGGGGCCGTGCCGTTGCTGCCGACCTTCACATCTCCCATGCGGAGCAAGGTGCAGCCGATCCAATCCTTGTCGTCGGCGCTACGGAAGACGCCATTCTCGCCCAAATAGAGCCGAAGGAAGCCTTCCGCGGTATCGAGCTCAATCATCAGTGCAGCGCCGATCACCTCGTCATTGAGGCGCTGCGCAATCTGTTCTGGAATGTTCATTCGCGGCCAGGCCCCACCCATTCCACCAGTGCCAGGCGCGGACTCGCCCGGTCGGCAGGCTCAACCCGGCTGGCGCCCTCGAGATCACCCTCAAGGGTCGCCAGGCAGGTGGCATTGAGATTAATTTCGTCGTCCGACGTCACCGGCCGGCGCAATGGCGTCTCGAAATACAGCACAGCGTTTTCGCCCTGCCCTTCAATGCCCGTCGCCTGATACGGCCAGTCGTTGATCGAGAAGATATGGCCCGAGCTGATGAAATTGCCGAGATAGTCGGCGTTGATCTGAAGCGACGTTGCGCCGGCGGCCGCAGTGCCAAGGATCGGCGCCGTCACGCCCTGCGCGTAGCCGCTGCCATCCGAGAACGTTGAACCATCGCTATGCGGGATCAGCCCTCCTTTGTATGCCGAACCCAGCTCCTGCCAGGTCGGGCGGAGCGGATCATTCATCTTGACGCGGAAAGCATTGTAACGCCCCCGGGCCTGCGCAATGACGCCGCGCCATGACCGGATTTTGTCCCGGCGAAAGGTCGCGAAGTCCAGCCGGGCTGCCCAGCGCGGCTGATTGCCGAACACCACCTGGCCGGCGCCGGTGACACCCGCCTGCCCCGCTGAACCGCGCCAATCGATCTGCCAATCAAACGACGTGGCCCAAAAATAGGCGGTATCGAGCTCAATGATCTTCCGGTCCATTACCCGTACCGCTGCTGTTGGGCCATCTGGTCGACTGCCTTGGAGACCGGCTCCACCATGCCCCTGCTGATCTGCACCGACTGGCCGACCGCTTGACTGACAATGTCGGCCTTCAGCCCATCCTCAAGCCGGATCACGACGACCGACTGACCGCCGGCCGGGGCGTTCTGGTTGGCCGGAATGACCTTCTCTCCGCGCTCAAGGATCGCCGGCACTTCGTTCGGGCGCAGCCCTGCGACACCTCCATTGTGATAGCGCGGGGCATTGGCCCAGATGGCGGGGCTGAACTGACGCCCGTGATTGTAGCCGTCGGCGCCAGCAGTGCCACCGCTGTGGAGAATGCCGGGGATGATCGACCCGCCGAACAAACCACCGCGACTACCACCGCCCCCCATACCCGCGCCGGGCTTGAACATGCTCCCGAGCATGGAAAACGCGTTATCGATGAACATGTCACCAATTCGCGAGGCAAGATCGGCAAAGGCATCGCCTGCTGACTTGGTGCCCTTGAGTATGTCTTTGAACAGCGACCCCATGGTCGACGTTAGCGCCGTCGTCGTCATCAGGGCGTTATTCTGCTGCTCCTGCATGAGCTGCAGTTGCACGGTGGATGCAGCGTACTCCGCAGACATCAAGTTGATTTGCTCAGTCACCTTCGAGGTGATTGGGATACCGGCTTGCTTGGCCTGGTTTAGCAGGTCAAATGCCGACTTCTGACGCTCCACCTCATAGGTGGATTGGCCAATCAGTTCGATTTCCAGCCGCTGCGAGGCGATGCGCTGCTGGAACTGGTCGACGTTGCCGGACCACTGATCGAACGGCTTCGCTGCCGCCTTGGCGCCCTTGGCATTGGCCTTTTCATTGGCCTCGGCTTCGGCGGCATTGATGCTGGACAGAACGCGCTCGTATTGGCTGGCGGCGCCCGTCAGCTGCCCATAGGTCTGCGCCGTCGCCATCTGCTGCTCGGCAAAGTTCTTCGCCTGCTCGCGGGACACATCGAAGCGGCTGCGAGGGTCCATATAGAGCGATTCCAGCCCCTCTGAAGCAGAGGCGAATTCCTGAGCGACACGCAGACGAATTTGGACATCGCGCGGCAAAGCGTCGAGCGACGCATTGAGTGATCGGACTTCGGCGTTGCCCTGGCGAGCGGCATCCACCAAGGCGAGAGCTTCATTGGCAATGTTCTTGATGTTCTGGTCGGCAGTCGAATTGGCGAGATGCGTGAATGCGGTATGCAGCAGGTCCAGTTCCTGGCTGCTCAGCGTGGCGTCCGCCGAGACCTGCGAAATGAGGCCGCTGACCTCTGCCAGGGAGGCGGCAACGTCATCCGGCACGCCGAAGGCCTCTGCATAGTTGGCATAGCCCTGGAATTCGCTTTGCAGCGCCAAGACCTTTTCCAGAGCCGCAACCGATCGCTCAGCGGCAACCGCCTGCTGCGCCGACAGGTCAGATGCGACCGAGGCCTCAGGCAGCTTGAGAGCCGCCGCTAGGGCGTCCCCGGCCGCATCACGAACGGCCTTGTAGCCCTCAAGGGTTTTATCCAGCCATTCGTTGTGTCGCTCCAACGCCGTTGTGGCGTCATCTGCGCTATTCATCGCGCTCATGAACCACTGCACGCCGGCCGCGCCAAAGCCGATGGCCGCAATGGTGGCCAGGTTCAGCGGATTAAGCAGACCGACGATGGCGCCGCCCAATGCCTGCACGATCTGCCGCCCACTGCCGATCTGATGGAAGATGCCGCCGACCTGCATACCCTGCTGCATGGCAAGCATCATCGGCGCCTGCCCCATCGCGGTCATCATGGCGATGTCCTGAGCCTGGAAGAGCAGGTTCGTGGTGTGGGCCTGATTGACCCCACCGCCGCCGCGCATACGGGCTGCATTGGCCCGCATAGATGCGGCAGCTGCCTCATCCGCAGCGACGGCACTGGCTCGATAGGAATGCGCCAGATTGTCATTGGCCGCTGCCGACTGAGACATCTGGGCAGCATGGCGCCGCTCCAGCGCAACCAGCGTGCTCAATGCCTGCTCGTTGGTGATGTAACCCATGTTCACGGCGTTAGCGGCCGACACGGCAGCGCGCTCGGCCTCCCGCTCCAATCGGATGCGGAGCCCATAGGACTTGTCCACCGACGAGGCCAGACCGTCGAAGGCCCGCTGCTCGGCGGACCGGCGCGCCACGGTCTGCGTGGAGATGGCGTTGCCAGCCTCCATGGCAGCCCGCGCCTTCGCCATGCGGGCCTCGTAGTTGGTGACGGCGCCCGTCGCCCGATCCGTCGCCTTGCCGGCGGCCTCCATCTTATTCTCGAACTGGTCCAAGACAGCCAGAGAGCCATCACCACGAACCACGAGGCGGGTCACAACATCGGTCATTGCGGATCGTCCTCTTGGTTCTGGCGGGCGGCGAAATAGGCATCATCGAGCAGTTCGATGATCTCGATTTCCCATGGTAGCAGGCGAAGGCCGGACAGCCTGTCGAATGCGTCCAGATCAGCCCATGAGATTGGTGTGGGGCCGTGTCCATTACCGCTGTTGCGGTTCCGGATGCGACGAAAGGCATCCCAGAGGAACCGCAGTTCCTCAGGGAAAGGCGGCAAGGCCAGTTCATCCTCCAACTCAGCAACGCGCCCTGGCGTTCTGGCTCGGCTTAACTGGCCCTGCAGATGCTCTCGGTAGGTATGGCCGCTGTCCTTATCGACGGCGGAAAGGGAGAAGTCGCGCTCCGCGTAGTCGAGCAGTTCTACTCGGAGCGCGGCGCGAAAGCCCGGTCGGACGAGACGAATTCCATTGCCTGGGTCAGCACGCTGATGCGCTTGGGATGGGACAGGAACTCGATGGCGGCTTCGGGCGTGAAGGGGAATGGCTTGCCGCCGATCTCGACTTCGGACCAACCGACGATGCGGTCAACCAGGTCAGCGATGTTCTTGGCGCGCAGTTCGTCGGGCTCGTCTTTGTCGGCGTGCCACTTTTTGCCGTTGACCTGGGCCTGCTCCATCAGGGCCGACTTGCGCAACCGCTCGCGGGCGAGACGATTGTTGAGCGCCTCGGTCCTGGGATGACCGGGCCCAGCGAATTCCCAGAACCATCCGGTCGGATTGCCGGCGGCGTCGAGCACCTGCATCTTGCCGGTATCGGAAGCCTCGAATGCGTCGAGACTGAAGGAAGGCACGGCCTTATTGGCAGTGTCGGTCATATCGGATTTCCTTTGTCGGAAGGGAGGGCGCAGGCAGCACCGACATGCCGCCTGCTGGTCGCTCGGGAGCGACGTTGGTTCGGCTGTCGGGCCGATGGATTAAGCGGCGCTCGTCTGAAAGCCGATCATGGTGTTCGGATGCGCCCCGCCCCGCTCGTCGACACCCACAAGGCAGGTGAAGGTGACGGTGCGGCCATTGTCCTGGCCAAGCTCGCTCTTGGTGGCGCTCGCCAAGGTGATATTCGGCAAATAGAAGGCGCAGAAGTCGGCGGCGCCGGTCTCGTTTTCCTCGAACACCAGATGCAGGCTCAGTTCGTCCTCATCGAGGTACTGCTGAACCCGGGCGATATCCTTCTTGAGAGCCGTCACCGAGAGGGTGATCTGCGCGCTGTTGGTGAACACTTCAGGGGTAAGCTCCGAGCCGACCACAGGCGTTCCCGAGGCGTTGAGCTGCAGCGTCATGTCGATGCTGGACACATCCAGCACGTCGACGCCGCCCAACATGATCTTGGCCTCAACCGCCGTCAGGCCGATGCTCGTGGTCTTGGTGGGGTCGGTGAAATATGGCGCACTGGCGCCGTCGAGCGCGTCCATATCCTGGCCGACGACGCCGAACGTGACAGTCGTCATGCCATTGGGCTGGAGCTGGAGCTGCATCGATCCGACGCGGCAGCCGGTGAAGATTTCCGTCCCGTCGATATCGACTTCGAATTCCTCGAATGAGAACGACCGCGGCGTCACGCCCTGCACCAGCGTCTTGGGCCGGGTGATGGTGGCGTCGGTGTCGGCGACGGCGTTGACTGTGAGGGTTTCCGCCACGGTGATCGTGGTGGCGTCGAGGTCGGTGATGCGCAGATTGCGGTTGGTGTTGCCGGCCGTCGCGTGGTCGGCCAGCCGGATGATTTCGCCGACCCGCAGCCCCGAAGTGATGGGCGAGCCCGACGCAAAGACGATGGCATTGGCCGTAGTGGTGATTGAGGTGAAGTCGGCGGCAGCAAGGGCCAGCGCCGCGGCGAACGTCCCGCGAAACACCGCCTCGATCAGGTCGTCAAAGGTGCCGACCGAAAGGTCAGCCGCATAGCTGCCGGTGACCGAGCGAGAGCCGTGCCGGCCGCGCGTCGTCATGCCGTCCGACCGCAGCTCATTGGAGTTGATCGGCTCCTTGGCGAGATTGAGCCCACCAGAGTTGATGCGGAAGATCTCGGCATCAGACGCCGCCGGCATAACGCCGAAAGCCGACTCCGCCTTATAGGCAACACGGATATTGCGCCCCGACTGATAAGCCATGGCCTGTTCCTTTCGATGATGGCCCGATCGGGCGGATGTGTGTGGGGCTAACCCTGGTGGAAATATTGGAAGGGCACCGCCATGGTGACCCGGAACCAATTGCCGGCGTTCACGCCCGCAATCTCGCTTTGCGCCGCCGCGTCACCGCCCTCATCAACGCGAGGAACCCATGTGCGCAGATAGCAGCCGTCAGCCTCGTAGAGCTTCTTGCTGCGGAACAGTTCGCCGATGGTCTCGGCATATTGGGTGGCAAGCGCCTCGCCGGTTCCGTCAGGGACAAAGACGTGGACGAAGATCATGCCATTGGTCTGGCTCAACTGGTCGCCCGGTACGCCGACGCCCCGGATCGTCTGGCCCGGCATCGTCGCCATTTCCAGATACACCCAGGGCTGCAACTGCGGGAACGACGAACCGGGAACCACGGCCTTGGGCGGCCATGGCTCAGCCGGCGTTTCGTTCTGGTAGGCAATGCGCGTTGTCGTCCAGCCAGCTTCAAGGGCGGCCCGAACTGCGGCCTTGGCGGCGCCATAGCTGCCCATGCTCAGTGCTCGCCAATCGTCTCTTGAATGGCCTGCCTGACAACCGGCGTCAGCACGCAGCCTGGGCCGTTCAGCGTCAGCCGAAGGGTCGCCAAGAGGCTCTCCCAATCTTCACGACTGATGCGCGCCTCCTCGCGACCATCCGGGTATTGTGAGCCATAGGAGATGCACATACTCGCTTCGACGCGGGCCCGAAGTCCAATGTCAGCCATGAAATTTTCCTTTGTAGGTCATCGCCTTCAGCGCTCCCTGATTTCGAGGGCCGGGTAGCGATATTCGCTATTGTTCCCGCCCTGCTTGCTGGTCAGAACCGAACCGCCCATCAGCCCTCGATAAGTGAAGAAGATGCGCGCCTGATTGCCGAACCGCTGCTGCAGAGTGAATTCCGCCTGCTCGTAAATATGATCGCTGCCGGGCACGCGCATCACCATCTTGCCCAGCTCGATTTTCCGCGAATATGGCATCGAGTTGGAGATGATGATGTCGCCCTGCCCGTCCCAGTCGGCCAGATTTCGGGCTTCTACGCTGTTGACGAACAGCCGATGGTTCATGCGATAGGCACCCGACAGAACCGGCGACAGATCGAACAGCGTATCGAGCGCCGCCTGCACCACCTCATCGAGGCGAGGATAGACATAGATGATCGTCCCATCGGCCCGGACCTGCTCTTCTCGCGCGCCTCGAACGCCGTCGACAGTGCGAATGAACCGGCTCGGTCGTGGATCGTCCTTCATGACCTTGGCATGCTCGCGCTTGCCCAGCGCCGCCAGTTGCTTCTGCGTTTCCTCGCGTGTCGCCTGCGCAGCCAAGACGAACAGCCGTTGATTTGCGCCGGCCATCAGGTGAGCCTCACCCGCAAATTCCACCGCACCAGCGTCGTGCCAATATGGATGGGCTCGGCGGCCATGACCTTGCCGAGCTTGATGCCGGCGCTGATGACGAAATCGTCGTTCTCGCGGGGCTGAAACGTCGACAGCGACGATGGAGAGAGGATCACTTCCCGGTCCTGCTGAGTGATCAGTCCAACCAGTTGCTCGGCCTTGTAGCCACGGACGAAACCGACTGCCGCCTGCTCGGTTGCCCCGCGCTTGAACGCAATGGCCTGACCATGCGCCGACAATTGCCGGTCCAGCATGGCAATGGCTTCTGCTGGGCTCATAGCTTGGGCACCCAGAGACCCGCCAAGAGACGGTCGGCCGTGGTGCGGATGATCGCGCCCGCTTGATCTGAGACGGTATAGGTCTTGGTGCCAATGCCCTCGACTTCCTCGGAGCGCAGGAACAGGCTTTCGGTGCCCAGCGCCTTCATGTGCTGCACCGACAGGATAACGGCCTGCCGCGCCCGCTCAGGGACAGCGGCAACCCATTTCGTCGGGTCTGCCGCATCGCGCGCGCCGTACCCAGCCCAATACCGTATGCGGATATCGCTACGGCGGCCACGGACGGCGGGCAGGTTCTCGAAATACAGCGGCTCGGGGAATGCCCATGTCTGCTCGTCGCCGTTCGGGTCGACGTAGGCGACGGAATCAATCTCCAGCTCAGGGCCGACCGGAAAGCAAAAGTCATCCCGGCGCGGCCATGCGCGCATCGACCATTCCAGCAGCTGCGGGCCGAGGCACTGACCTAGCCATCCGGTATAGCCGTCGATGGTCTCGGTCACCGCCTCGATCATAGCGGCCACAGCAGCATCGTCAGCAGCATGATCGCCCGCAATATCGGAGGGCAGCACGAATGGCGCCGGCGGGGTGATCACGCGGATGGACATGTACTATTCCCCTGCGACGGCGGCAGTGGCCGCGCTCGTGGCCGATGCGGAGCCCTTCCAGTTCGAAGCCTTCACCGTGACAGTGATCGCCGCGCCAAGCTCGCCCTCGGTCAGCAGATAAGTGCTTGCCGTCGCGCCACCGATTGCCACCCCATCAGCCAGCCACTGATAGGCAAAGGTGTCCGGGGCCTCGCGACCAGTCCACGTGCCATTGCTGGCCGTGAGAGTTTCGCCGACCGTTGCTGTCCCGATGATTGCCGGCACGACGGTATTCGCTGGCGCAACCGGAGCGCCGCCCTCGGCACCGACAAAGCCGGCATAGCTGCGCTTGTGACTTGCCTTGCTGCGCATGGTTCAGCCCCTCTTGGACTTGTTGGCGACGGCGGGCTCGGCCTTGTTTGCCGTCTTCGCTTCGACCTTCTTCAGAACACCGCCGGTGACGAGGTGGGCAACGTCGGCGAGCACCGCCTCGCGGGTGTCGCCCTCGTCATAGAGCCGGTCGCCCTCATGGCGGCGCAGCACGTTGAAAGTGACTTTCTCTGCCATGACGGCCTCCTTCGGTTCATAGAAAAGGCGGAGCCGAGGCCCCGCCTTTCGTGATCAACCGAACGACTACGAAACGCGGCCGAAATCGCCGTAGATGAACGCTTCCGGGCGATAGACGGCCAGGGCGAGGCGTTCTTCGGCGAGGACGGTGACGAGGTTCTTGATGAAGTCGTCTTCGTTCTCGGTGGCGACTTCCACGCGCGCCTGCCAGCGGTCGAACACCTGGGCGCCGAGCTTGAATGCGCCGGTCAGGAACTTGTCGACTGCGATCGCCTGCGTGGTCACCACCGGCAGGCCCCAAAGGGTCGGCGAGATGGTGCCCTGCGGATTGCCGATGATGTAATTGCCGCCGGCATCCTTGAGGGTTTCGATCCATGCCCAATCGATCGGGTTCATGACGTGGCCGGTCGCCGGATATTCCGCCAGCACCGCCTGCAGCATGGCCAAGCGCATCAGATCGATGCTGGTAGGGCTGGTCAGGGTGATCGGCGCGGAGAAGGCGGTCGCCTGCGGGATGATGCCGAGCAGGTTCTGGCCAGTGCCATCGCCGTTGAGCAGCTGCCCTTCTTCCTTGAACGCCAGGCCGTAGAGCAGGCGCTGATCGATGATCGAGCGCAGCTGGGAGATATCGCTCAGCACCTGGCGCGAGGCCTTCATCCAGTGCGCGATGACCTTGGCCGAGGTCGTCTTCAGGTCCAGCTTGATATCGGACGAAGGCTTGGCAGCGCCTTCCGCGACCATACCGGCATTGTTGGTGAAGCCGGTTTCAGCCACGTATTCGAGCGTGCTGCCGTCCATCTGGCCGGGCGAGATGAGGTCACGCACGACCATGCGGCGCTGGGGCATTGCCTGAATGCCCGGCAGGCGGGTATTCTGGATGGCATCGCCCACCGAGCCGGCGGCGTCGGTCGTCAGGGAGGTCAGAGTGGCCTTGGCCTGGAAGTCGATACGACCGCGCGGATTGGCCTGAGCGAGGAAGGCTTTGACGGTCTCGTCCTCGGCGAACTGCTCGCCGAACGACTTGGACCGCTCGTCACCGCCACCAGCACCTTCAGCAACGCGCTGCTCCAGCTGCGAAAGCTGCTCGTTCAGCCCGTTCATCTTGATCAGGGCTTCGTCCGCCTGCTCCTTGATGGCGGTGCTGATCTCGCCGGACTTCTTGGCATCGGCCAGGGCCGTTTCGGCGATTTCCTTGACCTTGTCCAAGGACTTGTTGAACTCGCCCTTGATCTCGGAGGCCAGCGCCGCGACCGACGCCGGCATGTCATCCGGCTTGTCGAATACGACCCGAGGGGCGCCGAAGTAGTTCATTGCGGGCATGGCAAAAAGCCCGCCGGCCGCTGCGGCCAACAGAATGGTCTTCTTCATGATGATGTTCTCGTGTTGTTGTGGGGGTCAGCCCCGGAGTGCCTGCAGGAATGCAAGCGTCTGGTCCGCTCCGGCAGGTTCCCCCTGCCCCTTAAGACAGACGCGCGCGGCACGCTCTGCCTCCGAATTCGAGAAGCCCAATCCCTTGAGCCAGGTCTCGAATTCCCGCTCAGTCAGCCGGTCCCCGGCCTTGAGCTTGTCCGTCAACTGGTGAGCAGCTTTGAACGCCTTGACGCTCGTGATCGTCGCGTTTTCATTCGCGCCGATGCTGACCACCGAAACGTCCTTCAGGTCCAGCCGCTCCAACGTCCAAACGCCGGATTCGGTATCGACCGAATATTCCTTGATGCGATAGCCGATCGAGAGGCCGTCGATGTCGCCATTCTTGAGCAGCGCATAGGCTTCACGAGCGCGCTGCACATCCATGTTCAGGCGGCCCTTGGTCAGCAGGCCCTTGCTGTCCTCGGCAGCTTCCAGCCACTTGCCAATCGGCTCGTCGCGTTTGTGCTGCCAGAACATTTTCGGCATCGTCCCAGCCGCCTTGTGGTCGGCAAGGCTCTCAGCAAACGCGCCGGGCGCGATGACGTCGCCATAGCTGTCGGGCTCGCCCCCAAACGTGGAGGCGTACCCCTCGAACTCGCCATTTTCCTTGAGCGCCTTGATCTCCAAGACCGGCGCGGAGTGCGGCATGGTGATGCCCGCGTCCTTAAACAGCATCGGAAGGCTCCTGGCTGGGTGACGATTGGTTAGTGATGAGGGGAATCGGATCGCTCCAACCCTCAACGGGCGACAAATTCTCAAGTGCGCGGACTTCGTTGCGCAGCATCCAGCCCGGTTTCTGGGTGTCGCCGAGCGCGGCGGTGTAGAAGGCGGAGCGACCGGCGCTATCGCCGCGCAGTAGGCCCTCAAGGTTGAATTCGATGGTGACACCACGCGCCACGTCGTCTGGCGTCAGCAGCTGCTTCATCAGCGCCTGCTCAATGCGCTTCAGGCGGCGACGGAGCGTGAATTTGACGAAGCCGAGCGTCTGCTGCTCAATGCCGGTGCCCCAGCTGGTAGATTTCTCGGTGTGACCGACCATATGGGGCGGGACGCCGAACAAGCGGCAGATTTCCTCGACGGAGAACGCCCGAGATTCCAGCATCTGGGCATCTTCGGGGTTGAGCGAGAGGGTCTTAACCTCCTGCCCGCCCTCGGCAATAAAGGGTCGGCCGGCATTCATCGCACCGAGGAACTTCTCTTCCAGCGCCTTTTCGACACCCTCGCGCTGCGGCCCGGTCAGGAATTCCTTGAACGCAATGACAATGCTCGGGAGCATCCCATTCTTGAACGTCTTGGTTGCCGCCGCGTTGATGCCGGTCGCCAGGTCGAAGGTCTGGCGGCCATATTCCAGCGTGGAGAGGCCACCGAGCGGATTGCCCCCGAAACCGCGAATATGCAGCACCGTCTCGTCGGTTTCGTCCCAAGACTTGCCGTCAATCGTCCACCGATAGCCGATGCGGCCACCGGCAAGCTGTCGCACGGCCATGACGTCGGGGTAAATCGGCACCAAACCGACGATCTTGCCCTGGCTTTTGATCTTGCGGGCATAGCCGTTGCCCCGCAATTCGAGGCTGGCACAGACAAACTCCCAGAAATCGAGCGCCGTTTGCTGGCTGTTCGGGCTGTCGTGGAGCACCCGATAGAGCGGATGGTCCTTCGCCGCCTCACGCGAACCGTCTTTTGCCGTGCGATAGACCATCACCGGCAACGACGCCTGAGTGCCCACAAGCAGATTTACGCAAGCCCATGCCGTCGACAGGCCGAGCACCGCGCTTTCCGTCATCGACGCGCCGGTAATCGTGTCGGCATCGCGGTTACGCCAATGCGCAGGATCGCGGATCGACAGCGGCGTTCCCTTGATCAGGGTGAGCAGCGCAGCCTTAAATCGGTTCATCCGGCAGTCCCCGTAAGGCTCTTGAGATAGTCGTTAAACCCGACACCTTGAGCGGCAGGATTACGGGCCATCAGCGTCACCGCGTTGAACATCGCCATCGCTGGGTCGATCTTCGCGTCACCGGCGGTTTGCTTCGTGGCTCGGATGCCTGTTGCCGTCGGCTCAATCTTCAGGTTCGGCACGCACCAGTTCATCAGCGGACCGCCGGCATGCTTGAGCAGGCCAGAGGCCAGCCGACGCTCCGCGCCCTTGATGCTGCTCATCATCCAGCCGCCCTGCGGCGCTGCGACGAGCAAACCCGATTCCTGCGTGACCTCGATTTCATCGAGCGCATCTTCCATTTCGCCCAGGCCGGAGGCGTCAACCGCCACCCCGCCCAGCAGACCCATGCTCTTGATCCGGCTGATATGCTCGATGATCGTGGCAACGTCGCCGAGAGGATCATCGAGGATGGTCAGCTCGCCCTTTGCCTGGATGCGCTGCAGCGTGGTGACAATCTTCGGTCGCCGCGCCAGCACGCCCTTGTGGCACCAGGCATGAGGCCATGAGAGCCAGCGCTTCATCTTCCGCACGACCGGCACGCCGTCGATTTCGATGCGTACCTCGATCTCTCCCGGCTCGCGGCCAAGGATGTTCAGACCGAAAAGGTCATCCAGGCCGCCGCCGTCGATCCCGACCACGACAACCTCGCTGCGCTCCAGCAGCCGATCCAGCGCCTCGTAGTGCGACAGCCCGACAAGCTCGGCGTCTTCCGCTTCGGTCCAGTGATCAGCACCAGCCCAGCGGTTTGACCGCAGGTTCATGCCGATCTCGACATTGAGGTGCTTGGCCAGGAACGTCGCAAGCGTCGTCTTGTCGCCCGACAGCTCCTTGATCATCTCCTCTTCCAGCCATTCCTGGCTGACCGACCGGCCCAAATTCGGGTTGGTCACATAGAAGTTGGCCGGGTCCTCATAGGCTTTCGCCTCGACCATCTTGTCGGGGAACTCGTAGAGCACCGGCAGAAACTTGCGATTGACGATCACGCCGTCCCGCACCTGGCGGGCATAGTCCAGTTTCGCCTTGAACACGCCGGCCGGCGGCTGATCGCTCTGCGTCGAGAGGGAGATAATGAATCCTTCCGGCCGAGAGATCACCCCGCCAGTCGCCTCGCGCAACATAGCGTCAGCCCCTGCCCGCTTGCCGAAAACCCAAAGCTCGTCGATCAGGATGCGTCCCGACTTCTTGCCGGAGACCGTGTCAGTGTCGGCCGCGACCACCTTGAGGGCAGCCCTGTTGCTCAGGTGGGTAATGGTTCGAATGTGATCCTGCACATGCAGGAACCCGCCCTGCTCTTGGCTGGCATCAAGCTCTGGGTCCGCCCGAACCATAGCGGCTGCCGGCTTGTAGCTGTTCTGTGCCACTTCGATCGTTGGTGCCAAGATCAGAAGCTCTTCTTCGTGGCGCCAATTGATAATCAGCGCCGTGAGCATGATGCCCGCCGCGATGGTGGACTTGGCATTCTTCTTACTGATCAGCAGGAAGAATTCTGTGACGAGCTGGCTGCCAGTTTCAGCGTCATAGGAGCCGAAGATGGAAGCGACGAAAACAAAGACCCACTCGTCGCAAACTTCACCAAACGTCTGGTGCCGGAGTTCGCCGGTCTGGGAATCCAGAACCTGCGGCAGGTCGACTACCTTGAGTGCCTTGAATATCCCGAGGGCGTACTCAGCCTCAGCGGGGAACAGCGGCTTGAACGGGATAAGCGACCGCTGCGCAACAATCCTCTGCTCCCAGTCCCTACATGCCGTTGACCACTCGAGCGTCACTTGCCGACCACTTTCAATTGAGGCGGACCGGAACGCGGCGCAAACTTGCTGCCCGGCGCTGTTGATGCATCCGCGCTCGCGAGCCGAGCCGCCTTCTTGCCCTTCGGCGCTTCCGTGGCCGTCTCGCCCATGGTCTTGAGCGCCAGCGCGATCGTCTGCAGCGTCTTGGCCCGAACCGGCAAGCTCACCGCCTGCTTCAGCGCCACCAACCTCTCAGGGTCGGTTTCATTCAGATGGATGATGACTTCCATCTCGCCCTTGTGGAGCGTTTCCGCGCCGAGCTCATCGAGCAGGCGCTCGGCAATATTCCGGCCCCGGGTGATGACCTCTTCGACCTTCGGCGGCTCGGCTTGGGACAGGCTCACCACCGGCAAGTTCGCACCCTGCGTTTGGTGCGAACTTGGCTGCTGGTTCGCGCGCGCCCAGCCCTTGGCTTTCGCGCGCTTCCGAATTGCCGTGTCCGAAATCTGATACCAGGTCGCAATCTCCCGGATACTGCGCTTCCCAGCCCGAAATTCGACTTCGATAGCCGGCCAGTCGATGGCGCTTTTCTTGTCTTTCATGGGTGTGTTCGCGCCTTGGTTCGCACCCCTGATTTCCACCAGAGGAAAAAATCTCTACGTGAGCCCCCACGTGGTCCGAGGCCCCCGGCCGCCGTGGAGATTTAGACCCCCACCCCTGTTGCCCATCCGCCACGTGTCTATAATGTCACGCGGGCCGCTGGCCTGGCTCTAGCGCCCGAACTGCCAGCCTCCAGCGGGGTTGCGCTTCTCCTCGCGCTGGCCCTCGCTGTCGTGCCAGGCCTTGCTCACTGCCTCCAGGTTGCCGATGTCCCAGAACAGTTGCTCATCGCCCTTGTGCGCCACCCTATGGTGGACGACGGGGCTGTTGGGCGCATTGGCCTTGCCGGTGAGGATGACGCCAGTCTTCTGGCAGACGAACAGGTCGCGGGTCAGGACCGCAATGCGCAGCTCCTGCCAGCGTTTGGATTTGTACCAGCTGCGGATCGTGGCATCGGGGGCGCCCTTGGTGTCCCGGGTCTGGGACATGGACTTGAGCTTGGGGCGGATCGGTGTCAGTCGCGTCTTCAGTACGCGGAGCGGAGCGCGACGGCCTGACATGTGTTCTGTTCCTTGCGTTCAAGGATGGTAAGCTTCAGCTCATCTATCCAAATGCGGGGGGGGGCAATTTTGACGATCAGCGCAGCGCTAAGCAAAGGGCAAAACAGCTATGTTCCGGGAACAAAACTTGATGGCGTTGGACGGTGCCCACACTGCTCTATCGCATCGCCCAATCTGAATCGGGTTTGGTCAGACAACTGGCCGGGGCAGGGAGAAGGCTGGGCCGCCTACCGATGCAACTCCTGCGCTAGCATCGTCTCCGTGCTTTTCACATGGAAAGGATCCCAGACCATGACGGCTGCAGAAATATGGCCAAGCGCCAAGGAGGCGCACGAAGACATTCCCGAGCCTGCGCGAACATTCCTTCAGCAGGCTTTTGAAACACTGCACGCGCCTGATGCGGCGGCAGTTATGGCTGGTAGCGCGGTCGACGGAATGCTCAAGGCTAAGGGCCTTATCAAGGGATCGCTGTATGACCGTATCGACAAGGCACTTGGCGAAAACATCCTGACAAAGGGCATGGCTGACTGGGCGCATTCGGTCCGGCTCGGTTCGAACCGACCTCGCCATGCCGATGCGGACAACCCTCTCATCACGCCAAATGAGGCAAAACAGTCGGTCGAGTTCGCGGAGGCGCTAGGTTCGTTCCTCTTTGTGCTTACCGCAAAAATAGACAGGGGTATCGAGGCGGCCGAGAAGGCGAGCGGGTAGGTCTGATTCCAACAAAAAACCCGCCGGGCTTTCGCTTGGCGGGTCGCTTCAGACGTTAGTCTGAAAATGGAATAATGCCTTTATGGCGCTGTTCGGAATTCCCGTCAAGCGGCTATGGGCAGTCGCTTCGGCTTACTCAACAGCCCGAAGTGATGGGCCAGGGCATTGAGGGCTAGGCGAGCATCGCCGACCATATGCCAGTGCTGCTCATCGCGGCAGACGAGATAGTCGAGCGCCGCATAGAGATTGGCCCCGGTGTGGATCTCCTGCTCTGCCCGAATGGCAGCAATAGCGGCGTCGTACTTCGCCTTGGCGCTCTGGCACCAGCCCGCATATTCTTCGGAGTCCTGGCTGCCACCAGACGATCCGCCCGACTGCTTCAGCGCATCCGGCGCACCGATGGCCCGCTTGTATTTGTCGTAGACCTCAAGGAAGGCCAGGGCGGCATCGTACTGGGCATTGCTGATCAGCGATTTCTTGTCGGTCAGGTTGAGCCGCCCGATGAACGTCCCGGCCTTCTGGTCACGCGCATCGGCTTCCGAGAGCCCGAACATCTTCATGCGCAGCAGGATGGCCTCCATGTTGGCCGGCACGGCGCCTGCCCTCGTAGCCCTGCCCGAGGCCGTCCGCTTCACGCCAATCTTCCGTGGTCTGCCCTTAGCCATTCTATGCCTCTTGGTGGTTGGTGGATTCGTTGGTCGATGGCGCGGTCACTGGCCGTCCCGCATCCGCACGCGCATTTCGCCGTCGTGATAATTGAACCGCACGGCGCCGACGCTTTCCGGCTCTGCCTCAGCCACAATCCCAAGCGCCTTCATCGCCTCGACGGCCGGCTTGAACATCTGGCTGTAGAAATCCCAATCGCCCTGAGTCAGGAGGTTGGCGCCGCACGTCGGGCAGGGCTTGCCGACCATTTCCGCCGTGATGGCGGCAACGTTTTCGCTATGGTCGCAGCCCGCTGCATCACATTTGAGGAATTCCATGGTCAATCAATCCTAGGCTGGAGGTCGGGGGATTGGAGGCCGGGCGAGCGCGCCCTCGCCTGCTCGATTTCTTCAATGCGCAGCGTGGCATTGCCGGTCTTGCTGCTGAGAACTACTGGCTTGCCGCGCAACTTTTCCACGGCCTTGACGTCCGGGTGATTGGGAGGAAGGACCACAAGGCCCTCGGCAGTCGGCGGCACTGGATCGGACCGCAACGACACATTCAGCGCCGCAGCCCATGCCCCCGACCTGATCCACTTGCCGAGGCCGGTGCGGAACTCCAGCTGGCTTTCCGGGGTGGCGTTCCGAACTTCGCAATCCTCGACGTGCCACTGGGCAAACCGTTTGGCGGCGATGAGCAGGCGGGTTTTCTCGGCATCGCTCAGGTCATCGAACGCCGCCAGGGCGTCCTTCCGGTTGGTGAGCTTGCGACGGGGAAACACTTCCCAAATCTCATCAAACGAAACGCACTCGCTCGCCCGTTCCCGTTCATTCTTCCGGTATTCTTCCGGTTCCTTTAGAGGGGCGTCAGCAGTGGCACCCACGAGGGTGTCAGGTGTGTCACCCTCCCCCGTGTCAGCAGTGACGCCCCTGCCCTTGGGGGAGGGCGTCAATTTGGCGCCCCTAACGAAGCCAGCAATCCGGTACTCGTTTGCCTGCTGCCGCCCGTTGCTGTCGGCCTTTTCAACGATCTCGATCAGGCCAGTTTCGGCCAGCCATTTAAGCCAGCGCTGCACGCTCCGACGCGACATGCTGCTCTCTTCAGCCAACCGATTGACGGATGGGCAGCAGAGGCCGGTTTCCTGATTGTGGGCGTTCGCTAGGCACACCAAGAGCATCTTGGCGGCAACCTCTGGCACATGGGTATCGAGGACGAACGCGACGGCCTGAATGCTCATGGTGCATCCGCCTCCGCCTGAAACTGCCGGAACGACTGAATGCCGAGCGTGACGGTCTTGTGGTCCACGATGAATTTGCGGGCGATATCAGCCACGCTGTAGCCACCGTCGAGCATCACCGTCCAAAGCATGTGCCGAGCCGCTACAGCGGCGCAGTAGGTGCTGTTGAGTATCTGGTCAGGGGTAACAGCCCGATCCTCGCAGACGAGTTTCATGGCGAACACGAAGTCTACCGCCTGGCGTGGCTTGCCATAGAACACGCTGCTGCCATTGCGCGGCAGGTTGGCGCCAGAGCGCGCGCCGCGAACGAACAGGGTGCCCGGCTTCTCGCGCACGGATTCCGGGCTTGGTGCGCCCCATAGGCGAGCCCGAGCTGCCGCGGCGTTATCATGCTGGCGGCGAAGCTCAGGGGAACCGCTGCCAGCGCCAATGACGTGCATGGTCATGCCGCTACCCTCCGGTCTTGTTCTTCTGCCCAGGCAACAAGGTCGTCTGCGGTCTTTTTGGAGTAGCCGCGCTCGCGCCGACGACGCTTGCGCTCCATGTGCATAGCGGCGCTGCCTGGGCAGGGTTGAATGGGGAATTGGGCGTTCTCTGCACGCCTCTGGTCGAGCTCGGCAAATGCCCAGTCTTTGGCGGTGATCATGCCGAACCTCCGAATAGTTCAGACTGCCGGGCATCCTTGCGGTCGAGCATACGCAGGACGGTTTCGCCCTGGTGCTGCTTGTCCCAGACGAACCAGGCGTTGAGCATTGGCGGGGCGCCCTGCCCGGTGAAGTCGATCTTCCAGCGCATCAGGTAGACGCGGGCCGGCGGGTGGGCGGCATAGAACGGCGCAAGGCCACCGGCACCCGGCCAGCCCCAGTTCATCAGCAGCGCCATATAATCCATGTCGAGATTGTCGAGCGCGTGCTTGAGCCAGCGGGCCTTGCCATTGCCCCAGCCGCATTCGCCGAACGGCGGGTTCTGGACAGTCGCCTTGGCAGGCGCCACGTCAAAATCGTAGAAGTCCTTGATCTCGGCGCCGCAGCCGCGGTCGATTAGATCCGACGCAATGACCTTGATCCCAACGGCCTCCATCTCACGGACCAGCGCACCGTCGCCGGCACTAGCGTCCCAGACGGTGTCGAAGTCGCGCAGGCGGTCGATCTCCGCGTGCAGCAACGCGCGAATGGGCTCCGGCGGCGTCGGGTAAAAGTCGTCGGCCTCACGCTCCAGGCCCTCATCGGACTTGGCGAAGGTGCCATCCAGCATCTGGATTACGACGGGCTTCGGCTTGTTGCCGGTGGCGCGGAATAGGCCGCGTGCAGACGCAGCAGTCATACCCGCCCCGCGATCATATCGAGCGATGCCTGTATTTCGGCCTGGCGACGGCGTTCCGCCACCGCATGACGCGCCTTGCTCGATAGCTGGGGATCACGCCCAGAGGCGGCCCGGTGCATCAGCTCGCGGCGCTTCTTGTCGCTGCGCACGGGCTTCACCAGCTTCTCCAGCTTGGTTTTGATGGCGACATAGTTCGTGGTGAAGGAGCGGGGATTGCCCATCGTCAGAACTCCAGTTCAATCGCCGGCGGCGGAGGCTTCGGGCGCCCCTGCCCTTTCGGCTTGTTTCCGAGGTGGAACTGTCCGCAGTGCGGGCAGCGATAGATGTCGAGACGATCTGAGGGCCCTCGTCCTGCTCGGGCCGCTCCCCAGGTGCCGTATGCTTTCTTGCCGCTGCACTGAGTGATTTGGCCGAAGAGGCTTGCTTTCATTCAAGGGCCCTCCCCCTCAAGCTCTGGGGCTATCAGCAGCGCCAACCAGCGCGCGGAGCGCAGCAAGGATCGGGCTACCGCCACGCGGCCTCTCGTCCACCAAGAGGGCGTCGGCTCGACTGATGAGGGCGTCGATATTTGCGAGTTCTTCGCGGCCATAGCGGACACCTGTCATTTCTTCGATTTCGCGCAGCTCGCGCGGTTTGATGCTGACGCGCGGGTCGGCGTACCAAATGTCTTTGGTGCGGGACTGCGACCAGCGCAGGGTCACGGAAGCGGCGCGGATGCGCTCGCCGATATGACTGGAGATGGAAGCCGGAGCGATTGCCGTCTTGAGCATCTCAGATGCGAAGGCAACTTCAGACATTTCGGAGTTCTCCGAAGGCTTTTCGGACATTTCCTAATCCTTTGGGTTCACAACTGATCTCACGATCAGTTGGCCCCGAGGAAAGGATCTGGCGATGAGACGGAGCAGCAGCGATGAATTGTATTGGCAGCTGATGCTCGCAGGCATGAAGCCAAAAGCCGGTGGTACGGCCAAGGCTTCGAATAGGGTGGCGAGTGCCCCGGTGAGCGGGGAGGAGGATCGCAAGCGGCGACACTCGCCTACGGCGCGGGGAGGATTTCGCGCCGAACTGTGCTGGGTAAACCCGGCCTTCAGAAAGACGGCGGAGCGAGATGACGACGCCGCCTTTCTCAAGGTCGTGCGCTGATGCGGCAATGATCAGGGAGGGCGTCATGCGTCCTCCTCGACCGGGATGCCGTCAAGGATGTGCCGAAATAGAGCTACGTCCTGCTCTTGGGTCTTGGTGATGAGGGGGCGGAAAAAGTCCGGGGTGCAGACGAGGTTCGGGTCCAGTTCTTCGAGCACCGGAAACGGATCGCCGGCCTCATCGATCCAGAGCTCATGGACCGTGTAAACCTCGTTCACCATCGGCCACATGTGCTTGGGCACGATGGTGTTGGGGTCATTGCTCTCAATGCAAACGCACTTCACCCCAGGCTTGGCCCAAGCGCTCATGACATCCCTCCAACAATTGCCAGAACAGCAGCAGTCACTAACACGAGGCAGATCGATGCCAGCAGCGCGCGGATCGCAGGTACAGGGTTATGGGCTGTGCGGGTTCTCATGCCAGCTCCATGCCCAGGCCGAACTCAGCGAAGATCGGGCCTTTACGCTGGGGATAGAGCTTCACCATCCGCTGGGCGATCACGCGCTTCTGGTCATCGTTGAGGATGCGGCCGGCGAGGTTCCAGCGGATGCAGTCGCCCATCGGATCATCACCGCCATATTGGATGACTGGATATTCAATGCCGAGCGCGCGGGCTTTCATGTATCGAGCCCAGCCGTCGAGGATGACTTTGCCCATCTTGACGATAGGTTCAGCCTTGGCGCCGACCAGGTCGTCTTCGATGACGGCGATGTCCTGGCCGAGCGTGCCAAAGGCCATGGAATATTCGTGGCGCTCTACGCCTTCAGGTGGGTGATCTTCCCAGACGACAATGCCGGGTTCGGCGTACAGCGCGGCCGGCGCGGCAGAGCCCGAAGGCTCCGCCGGCTTATCCGTTGCAACTTTGGGGACATCGGCAGAACCGCTGGCGGCCTGAATGGTTGCCGTTTCCGGCTGATTTGTTGCGACCTGACCTTGGGAGCTTGGGGGCGAGGTCAGGTCGCTGCCAGCCTGAGGGGCAGGCTGGGGTTCGGATTTCTTGAGGTTGGCCACGTCGACAATGGCCAGGGCCGGGTTGGCCTTGAGGGCAGCGATGCGCTTGTTGACGCTGGCACTGTCATCCTCGTCGGCGGGAAATTCATCAATGTTTTCTTCGCGCGTGGCGCGTGTCGCGCGAGCAGCGGTGATTTCGTCAAAGATTACGTCGACCAGAGCGACCTGATCCTCGACAGCTTCGGAGCCTTCCTTGGCCACGGCGCGGCGGCGCTTCATCGCTGCCTTGAAAGCTGCGATCTCATCCTTGACCATATCCTTGTCGCGGCCTTCGCCTGCCAGCTGCTCGCGGTAGTCGGCAAAGGTCTCGCGCTTGGACTGCTGCAGGATCTCGATATCCGCATCGTAGGCGTCGATGGCATCGGCCAGGGTCTTGCGGGTGAAGCTCATGGTCTATGCCCTCCCTACAACTGCAATGGATCGGCCATGGCCGGGCATCAGTTGGAGAGCGCCGCGAGAAACGAGGTCATGCACGATGCGATGAACACCGCTCTTGCTGGCCAGGCCAACGCCCTCGGCAATCTCGTGATAGGCAGGCGCAAAGCCCCGCTCGCTTTGGAATTCGTCCACGAAGGTCAGGACACTCGACTGCATCGGCGTCAGGCCAACGCGGGGAACCTGGCGCCCCTGCCCCACTTCCATCAGGACGCGGGCAATAAGCTCCCTGTCATCCGAGATGTCGCGGAACTGGTCGCAGAGGATGTCTGCACGCTCGTAGATTTCTTCGGGGATATCGGAGGGGCGGGTCATGCTGCCACCTTGGATTTTGGCCGCTCGATCCCCTTCGGCCACGGCTTACCCGCCGGCCAATTATCGGAGAACCACAGCATGGAGCGCTCAAAGACACGGACGGTCGGGCTGAGTGTGCCGGCCGCGAAGTCATCCAGGCGGTTGCCTTGACTGAGCGCCAAAGTGGAGACGCGCTTCCGGCCACGTTCGGTCAGCCGGCCATAGGCGTCTGCGACGGTGATGAGTTGCGTTTTGAGGTCCATGCGCCAATTGTATGCGGCACAACTGCCGCATGGTCAAGCGCTAAATGCGGCACTCTTGCCGCTAGGCGCTTTTTCAATCAGCGGCAACAATGCCGCACATGACCACGGCATATGAGCGCATCCGCGCACGCATCGATGAGCTGCACCCCGGCACAAGCGACCGAGCGGCGTCCCTTGCTGCCTCAGGCGGTCGCAACGCGGACTTGCTCCGTACGATTAAGCAGGGCCGCTCGGCATTTCCTCGAGGCGAGAACCTGCAGGGCCTGGCTGACTATCTCCGCTGGCCCGTGGACGCACTGACGGGTGACGCTGCGGACGCCCCGCGGGAATTTGAGCGCGTCCCGATTGAAGATGAATGGCGTGAGACATCGGACGCCGATGGTGCAGGCTACCACCGCGACAACTACGAGCCAGCCATTCCAGGCGCGATCCCTGAACTGGACGCCAAGGCCGGCGCTGGCGAAGGTGCAGTCGGTGAAGTCATGGTCATCCCAATCGGCAATGGCACCATTTCCGCACACAAGATCTTGGATGAATGGCGCATACCTCCAGCCTATCTGCGTGAGGCCGTCTCAAACCCCGATAACGCGATCGTTCTTGGCGTCCAGGGTGACAGCATGCTCCCGAACTATACGCCAGGCGACAAGGTCATCATCGACCTGGGCGAGCACGAGCTGCGCGCGGATGGGGTCTATTTGATCAGCGACGGATTCAGCGAGCCTCAGATCAAGCGCCTGCAGCGCATCCTTTTCACCGTTCCACCGCGCTGCAAGATCATCAGCGATAACCCAAGCTACGACGCCCAAGAGGTCGATATCGACGGGCTGCGCATCATGGGTAAGGTTGCAGCGCACGTTGGACGAAGATGAACCCGCACCGCCTCAATCAATGCCCGTTTGCCAAGATACTGCGGGAAGCAGCCGACGACCTTGAGCAGATGACGACCGAGGATATCAAGGCTCTGCTGCTCGAAGCTGCCGAGATGTCCCAGCGATCCCATGAGCTGCTGATCTTCACCAAGGAAACACTCGAGAACGGCCCACCAGCGGGCAACGCATGACCGGCGCCCGCCAACCCCAAGACGCCCGAGAACTTGCGGCCCGCGCGCTATGTGAGTTCGAGGGCGTCCCCGAAGACATCCTGTTTGACGGCAAGCCCATGTGGATGAGCTACATTGAAGATGTGGACGCCATGCTGGGGGCGATTGAGTGGGAGCCGGGCGCCGTCAAAACGCAGCCGGCTCGCAAGCCAAAACCCGCTAGAGAACTAGCCGCCCGAGCGATGTGCCGGCTGGACGGACACCCCGAAGATACCGAGGTCGAGGGGCGGTCAACGTGGGAGATGTACCTTCCGCAGGCAGATACAGTGCTCGAAGCTATTGGGTGGAAACCGGAGGCCGATGAATGACCCCTGCCCGCTTACGAGAATGCCTCACCATCCTGCATTGGCCGACGTTCGCCTTTGCGGAGATCCTTGGCCTGGAACAGAAGCAGGTTATGGACTGGTTCACCGGGTCCGAGCCGACACCGGAGCCAGTGGCAGATTGGCTGGAAGCGATGGTGGCCAAATTGGCCGAGCGTCCGGCGCTGGAAACCGATCCTGTCGATAGGTGATTGCGATGACCCCTGCCCGCTTCAACGAATGCCTTGAGCACCTCCATTGGGACACTGAGGTGCTGGCTCATATCCTCGGCTGCGATGAAAGCCTGACCGAAGCTTATTCGCTCGGCTTCGAGAAAGTCCCGTCCAAGCTCGCAGCGTGGCTAGACACCCTCGCTATAGTCCACGCGACGGCTGAGGGCGGCAGGCCAACGGGGCTCAAGGGCAAACGCTATACGGGGCTGATGCAATGATTGGGGCTATAGGGTGGAAAGAGCTACAGGTGGCAGACGAATGATCCCTATCCGCCGCAGAGGTTGCCTCTCGCCCTGCGTTAACCGCAACGCTGTTGTGATCAGAGCGAGGAACCAAACCGCCCTTCATCCCTTGTTAATCTGTAGTTCGTAGGCTACATATGACCACGCCAGACGAAGAAATTGAAGTTTACAGAACTGACGTTTTTAACGCTTGGCTGGGAGGACTGCGCGACCACAAAGCGGTTGCGAAGATTACGACACGGATTGACCGGCTACAGCTTGGAAATCCCGGAGACGCTGAGCCAGTTGGCGAAGGCGTGTCCGAGATGCGGATACACTATGGCCCAGGCTATCGAGTGTATTTCATGCAGCAGGGCAGCGTGGTGGTGATCCTGCTTTGCGGCGGTGCAAAGTCCTCTCAAAAAGGCGACATCAAGCTCGCCAAGGCATTAGCCTCTGAGATAAAGGATGCGTCACATGGTTAAGCTGCACAAATACGACAGTGCTGAATATCTTACGAGCGACGAGGCTGTCCTCGCCTACCTCCAGGAAGCCATCGACAGCGACGATCCCAAGATGGTTTCTCATGCACTCGGCGTCGTCGCCCGCGCGCGCGGTATGAGCCAGATCGCGCGCGATGCCGGCGTGTCTCGCGAAAGCCTCTATCGCACCCTCAGCGACGAGGGGAACCCGGAGTTCGGCACAGTCATGAAGATCGTTCGAGCCCTGGGAATGAAGCTGTCTGTTGCTCCAGCCAGCAATGACAACTGCCACGCCATGGCCTGATATGGCCGTCCCCCGCGGGGTGGGAGCCATATTGAAAGCCTGTAGCCCGCCCCAACCGGCGGGCTTTTTGTTGTGCGACCAAACGCCAACTGGCCCCCCTTCACCTGATGAGGCATCTAGGCCTTATGTGGCGCAGCCTCCCTCCGCGCCATGTAGGGGCTTGAGCGGCTCCCAAGAGCCTGCTCGCCCCGCCCTAACCGGCGGGCTTTTTGTTGCCCACCTTTGGCCACAGAATCACGGGAATGTGAACGCATTGCGAAGAACTGAATTGTTCTGAGGCTGGTTTTGGGGGCTCAGAAAGCAAGTGTATTGTACGATTTTGAACCTGATGCCGGCGCCACAGAAGCGCTGGTTGGCCTACCGGTCGCCGAAGTCGAGCGCGACCTGATCTTGGCTACTCTAAGGCAGACTGCGGGAAACCGCACCCACGCTGCCAACGTTCTGGGCATCTCCATCAGGACGATGCGCAACAAGCTACGGGAATATTCCGACGCCGGGATTGAAATTCCAGTCCCCGTTACACCCTGACAAATTAGCCCCGCCATCGAGTGGGGCTTTTTGTTGCCACTATCTCAGCGCTGATAGGTTTCAGGCCCCAGCGCCGGGGAGTGGCGTCTGCCCAAGCAGATTGCCCTCCCGCCGACCGCCATCATCGCTCTTGCCAGCCAAGCTGGATCGTCAGACATTAAACTGCTGCGAGGGGCCCATTTCTTCCTAACGCCCACGTCTGGACGAGCTCTTCGCAGCACCTTGACCCCTGAACCAGCCCCGCCATCGAGCGGGGTTTTCTTTGGTGGGGAACCGAAGTGGCGGGCCTGCGTTCCTCAGAGGTCCTTATTCATGTCTAACCGTCCTGCCCCGCCAGCGCTCCGGCGGGGCTTTTTTTGTGGTCAGTTCACCGCCGCGCCCAGCGCCTCATAGACCTGCAGCGTCCTGACGAGATCAGGGATCACCCTCGGGTCCAGCGGCTTGCACATATAGACCTGATCCGGGTCATCGTCCTCATGGCCATCCCCCAGCCTGCCCATGACAGGGATCACCTTGAAGTCCTCGTCCAGATTATGGCCCCTACCCGCCTCGAACCTGTAGTGCGGGTATTCAGCGTGCATTGCCCGCAGCAATAGCTTCCATTCACCCCTACCCGTACCGATGAAGCGGCCGGGGAATATCACCACGAACTGCGTTACCTCGCGCATCTCATTTGTTCCCTTTTTGTTCCAGATCGTATTAACGACTCAGAACGCGGCGGGTGTCGAGTCGGTTTTTCACATCGCATTTTAGCCAACTGCCGCACACGGCAATAGTGCCGCACTTTATGCTTGACGCGGCACAAGTGCCGCATTACGGTCCACCCATCAGATCAGCGAGGCGATTGCCTCTATGGAGATGGAAAATGACCCGCAGGACTTGGAACCGGACCACTCAAACCTACACCGTTTCGAACGGCACGACGGTTGTTCGCGGCATTCCAGTCAAGTCGCAGGCCGACTGCGTCGCCATGGAACTGCGCAACGGGCTCCAGCCCAGCTTCGGCGTCGCCTCCTAACCCCCCTCCTCCTCATGGGCGGCGGGTTTGGCCAATAACCGGCGCGCCGATTTCTTCAATGCCTGAGATTTCCGAACGGCTTTTAGCGGCGTTTCACCAGGTCGCGCACGATGCCGCAGCCTTGGCTAAATCCATCCAGCACGACGAGACCGGCGACCTGATCGCTGGCCAGTTCGTCGGCAATGGCAACGGCGGGAACATCTCCCGCGAAAGCCTGAGGGCGCTTGGGCAACTGCAATTTTCACTCAATGAGCTGCCCGCTGGCGGCGAGGAAGGCTGATCATGGCACGCAGTTATGGGCTGGTGAGAACTCCAGCTGGCGCAGACCCGGCCACCTATCGCCCTGGCATCAAGAAAGAACGGCGCACGCGCGCAGAGGCGCAGCAGGCTCGTTTCGACAGCTTGTCGCCCGAAGAGCAAGCGCGGGAACGCCAGGACCGCGTCATCTACGACCAGCATATGGTTCTGTGGCGCAAGGAATTTGACGAGCTTGGGCCGGCTCGCGCCAACGAGCTGCTGCGGCAGCGCCGGGCTCAGTCCCGCGCCCTCGACAAGCTGGCCGACCGTGAAGCCCGTACCGCCGTCGAAGGCGATACCGATCTGAACCACGATAATGTGGAGGCAGCGGAATGAGCGACACCCTATTTGCCATGGAAGAGGTCAAGGCCCGGCCATGGGTCGACTGGTTCAACCTCTATGCCATCCAGAAGGCAGGTATGCCCGAAGGCTGGCGCTGGTTCTCAAGCGAACTGCTGAACTATCAGGCGCCCCGCAGCGCCCAGAGCTACCTGCTGTGCGGCGCTGTCGTGCCGAACATCACCAAGGGCAAGCATGCCGGGCATCCGGCATGGAAGGGCCGCGATAAGACCAAGGATCGCTCCTTTTCCGTCTCCTGCCCCGCCCTGGAAGAATTCAAGGCCGAGTGGGAGCGAGCCGAGGGCAAGTGCCACGAATGCTTCGGCACCGGCGAGGCATGGGCGGGCTGGGCGAAGGACGCCGGCACCGTCTACCGCACATGCAAGCGATGTGGCGGCACCGGCGGCCCGCGTAGTGCGCAGGCCCTGCCATGACCACCGCCATCAACACCACCCTCTTCCTCACCTGGTCTGCGCTGATGATAGCTGCTGCTTACTGGGCTCGGTGGGATGCGCCAATCTGGGGAGAGTTCTGATGGGACACCCGGCAACCGGACCTATTAGCCCGGCCCAAATGCGGGCTTTGGCTGACGCACCCTACGGCAAGGCCGGTGAAGTGTTGCGGCAGCATGACCCCGCCTGGGGTCTGGCAACCCCCGACAAGCCGCTTATCAAGTGGAGCGTCGTGCTGACGGGGATGATGGAGGTTTCTGCCTTTGTCGAGGTGGAGGCGCCAGACGAAGCCACGGCGAAGCGCATCGCCATGGGCATGAGGATGCACCAGCTTGATTGGGATGAACAGGGCTCGCCCGACGACATAGCAGTCGCGAGTGTGGACCCAGCATGACCAGCACCCACCGCATCCTCCCTCACCCCTTCAAGCCCCTCAAGTCCTTCCTCTCCTATGCGGTTGGAGAGGAGAAAATCGAGATTAAGCCTGAGTGGGCTCGCGTTGTTGCGCCGCATTCTGACCGGGTCGTTAAACCGAGAAAGGCAGCGTGATGGCTAGCGTGTGTTTACCAGCCACCTTGCAGGTATTGCTTGGATGCCCATACGTCATCTCGAGTGACGCCGGACGCACTGAGAGCCGACTTGTCGTCGTCACTCAGCCACACCTGGTGACGCCGGTAATACCCACCGTCCGTAAGCAAAAGCGTCGGATCCTTCAGAACAAGCCACGCTGCATGAGCTATCCCGAGAAGCCGTTTCACATCGTCTGCTGTAGCAGTTGGCATGGTGGCGACTTCGATGGCGTCGCTGATCTGCTGACTTGCGCCACCCAGCCAGGCGCCAAATTCCGATCCGACATTGTACGCTTGCACCAACTCGCGTTCGATATGCTCGAGCTGATCTATAGCCCGGGTGAGGTTCCGTTGCTGCCGATCCAGATAACCAGCGTTTCTGTTCATCTGCAGCAACTCGTTTTCTACTCGATAGAAGCGCTCCCGGACACGCATTATGGTTGTCAAAGACCGCTCATAGCGCTCTTCCGATCGCTGGCTATCGGCGGAGCGTCGATCAGCTACACCATTCATGAACACGAATGCTCCCGCCAAGAAGGCCAGAACACCTGCACCCAGGGCTTGATACCTGTACACCCACTCCAGCATGACTACTCTGCCGAGCCAGGCGAAAAATGCATCTCCAAGATCGACTTCGCCGTTGGTACGAATGCGCCACTCAACAGTGTAGAAAACCAGCCATACGACGAACGCCAGCGCGACGTAGCCTGCGACATTTCTCCAAGTCCATCCCATAGGCGCCCCCGTACCCATCTCAGGGGAACCCGTCGGCACTCCTTCGTCAAGAGCGCAGCATGAGAAAGCTCACCGGCCAAGAGCGCCAGCTATTGCGCATGATTTCTCTGGCCGGCGGCAGCGTCTGCCCTGGCGTCGATACCAGCATTCCGAAGGCGGCCCACAAGGCTCTGAGGAAGATGGTCACGCGTGGCGATTTGGCGGTTGAAGAAACCGACGATGGCCCAAGGTTCACCCTCACTCATCAAGGACAAGCGGAGGCTGATCGGTGACTTTCATCCTCAAAACATACGCCGTCACCGTCGAGGGCTTCCCCGCATACAACTATGAGGCCGCCACGCCCGGGCAGGCTCGTTCGTCAGCATGGCAAAGCTATCGGAGCTACCGCGACATTTCGTTTCGCGAATTCCTGCGCATCAGCAGCCTCAAGCGCGTCGAGAGCATCGACGGGTTCGGGCGTCCGATTACGGTTGGCGGGAAACCCGCGCATTGGGTCAGCTTCAACGGCCAGTATGTGCGGTTCGTCAGGCCGAATGAATCCGTCATCCTGCTGTCGCACCCGAATGATGTGGCGGAGGTCGCCTAATGCGCACAGCCAAGCTCAAGGAATGGGTTGGCCGCACGCCTGAGGCAATGCCCGGTCAAACAGTGCTACTGCGCCTCTATGCCAAGCAGGAGGGCGTCTGTGCCTGTCCCGACGAATGCGGGATCGTCATGAGCTTCGAGCGTGACGAAATCGACTGTGACCACCGCGTCCCGCTGATCGATGGCGGGGAGAACGTCGAGGCCAATCTGCAGCTGATCCTGAGGAAACACCACCGCGCCAAGACGGCTGGGGAGGCCACCGCCCGCAGTGAGGAGCGCCGGCATAAAGCCAAAGCGTTCACCGCCCTGCGCCAGCCCACTATGCGCGGTGCGGGCTTTCACCCACGCGAGCCGCAGCGCAGCGCTACCCGAAAAGTCGACAAATGGAGCCTGTTGTCATGATTGAACCGCTTCGCGCACGAGACCAGCGCCTGCCACCGCGCGGCCTGAACCGCGAGCAATCGGCCGCATATATCGGCATCAGCCCGGCAACCTTTGATACACTGGTCGCCAACGGCTCGATGCCGCAGCCCCGCATGCTCGAATCGCGGCGGGTCTGGGATCTCATCGAGATCGATACGGCCTTTGATATGCTGCCCCATGCCGGGCCTTCCAATACAGCAAGCAATAAGGCACCTTCTGCAGTCAACGATTGGAACTAGCAGTGGGGTCGGCATTGGAGCTGGTGGCCAAGATCAAGGGCTTGGTGAAGGACACGGATCGGCACGGCAACGCGCGGTATTATTTCCGCCGCGCCGGCCAGCCGAAGGTCCGCATTCGCTCGACATATGGCACGCCTGAGTTTCGGGAAGAGGTCCGCTGCGCCGAGCTTGGCATCCCCTTCGCCGGCATCGATGCGCCGAAACCCATCGCTCCGCGCAGCCCGGCCGCCAAATCCGGCTCACTTAAATGGCTGTCGCTTGAATATGCGCGCCGCAACAAGGCCACATGGAGCGCAGGCTATTTCGATCTGATCGACCGCGTGCTCACCGAGATTTGCCTTGAAACCAATCTATCGACCAGCGGCGCCCCAAACGGCGACCTGACCTATTCCGGCATGCAACTCAAGCATGTGGCGCAGCTGCGCGACGAAAAGAGCGACCTGCCGCACGCCGCCAACCGCCGGATCAAAACTCTCAGCGCCATGTTCACCTGGGCCATTGGAGCGGGGCTGGCCAAGCACAACCCCGCCAAGGATTGCCCGAAGGTCAAAACCTCGGGCGACGGATTCCACACCTGGACGCTGGACGAGATCGCCAAATATCGCTACCGTCATGCTGTAGGCAGCAAACACGACCTCGCACTACGGCTCTTCCTGATGACCGGCCTGCGCAAAAGCGACGTTGCGATCCTTGGCCGCCAGCACATCTATGACGGCCCTGATGGTCGACGCATCCGCATCACGCCGGGCAAGACCAAGTCCAGCAGCCGCGTTGTGGTCGATATCCCCCTGCTCCCGTCGCTCGCCGAAGCCGTTGACCGGGTGCCGAAAACGCAGATGACATTTCTCGTTAGTGCGCGCGGCAAGCCGCACAGCCCCGCTATGCTGGGCAATTTGATGCGAGAATGGTGCGACCAGGCCGAGCTACCGCATTGCAGCGCCCATGGCCTGCGCAAGGCCGGCGCTGTCATCGCCGCCGAGGCTGGCGCGACCAGTCAGCAGCTGCAGGCCATCTTTGGCTGGACAACCTCGGAACAAGCCGACCACTACACCAAGGCCGCCAACCGCAAGAAGCTCGCCACCGACGGCGCTAAGTTGCTGACTATGGCTCCGCAGGTGGGACAATCGGGAAAATAAGCCCAACGAATTCAATACGGGGATTTTGTCCCACCCGACCCCTAACCCGTTGGCCCGCCTTCACCCTCGCATGCCTCCCGGGATCGCCATAAAAACTCCATAAATATCAATGACTATGATGGAGTTGCCCTTTCGCTGGGCGAGTATGGATCGTTCGTGGATGCGCGAACCATAAGGGTGCTACGCACCTCTGGGGCTCCAGTGAAGCGGTGGTTCTTGATGCTGGGTCGCAGATTTGGCGCCTTGTCCAAGTGGACGACAGCAAATTGTCACATTCATGCGCGGTCCAGGCTTGGCCGACTGCATAATTTTCTGTTGTTGTAAATAGACGCAGAATCGTTACTTGCGCGCGATGAATTCAAGGGCTAGAAGCGCCCAATCAGCTGGGGCAGACCGATGAGTACTATACGGAAAATGGAGTATATTTTGGTGGCGGGCGCTTGCATCATTGCGGCCTATTGGTTTGTGATGTCTTGACCGACCAACCAATACGGGACGACGATGCAGCAGAACGCCCGGCAGCAGAGCCTTTCGATCCCTGGGAAGACAAGTTCAACTCACATTACCGACCATCCAGCACCGAGCGGGCCAATAAAGAGCCTGACAATGAGCCTGATTCGACAGCCAGGTAGGCTGGTCCTGCCCGCGTGAGGCGAACAGCGACGACTCAGCCTGCTGCCGCTGATGCCGAAATCTGGTGAGCGACGAATCCCCTGCTCCGCTCGCCGCCACCGGCTCTAGCGCCGCATTTTTCCAAATTTGCTAAAAATCGAAGCCCATCTGCGATACCGGCTTGGCCGCGCGTGGCTTGGGTGAGGGTTCGGGGGGCGCAGGAGCCGGCTCTGCCACGATAGCCGTGGTTTTTGCCGCTGGCACAATCGCCGCAGTCTTTGCCACCGGCGCAGTGAAGCCGGCCAGCCAAGTTTCGACCGGCCTGAGCCGGGACGGATGCAGGCCATAGCGGTTTTCGCGACCGGACTTTTTCTCACTGATCAATCGTGCTTGCTTGAGCACGCGCAAATGTCGCGAGATCGCCGGACGGCTGATATCGAAGGAGCCGGCAAGGACGTGAACCGGTTGCGGTCCGTTGCGCAGGATTTCGAGAATGCGGCAACGGGTCGGGTCGGCCAGGGCGACAAGGGTGGCGATGGGCGGCATGCGGTTTCCGAACTGCTTTGGCCGATGCAGTAGTAACGACAGCGTTACCCGTCAAGCTTTGCCCTTGCCAGACAAGGGGTTGTTCACCAGATGTGTTGAGCCGGGCTTTACGATGCCGCGCGATGGCCGCGTTGCGGCAATAATCTGGTCACTTCCCTGCGCCAAGGTCGCGGTTACCGGAGGGACGACCGTGCAGAAGCTGTCAGCGACATATTCATGGTGGAGCCGCGAACAACGGCCGTTCACCCGTGCCGAAAAAGTGGTCGATGGTATCGTCCATATCTTCGGTCTGATCGTCGCCATCGCCGCTGGTTCGGTGCTGCTGGCTTTCGCCATTTTGCAGACGGCGCCGGAAGCGGTGCCGGCGCTGGTGGTCTATGTCGGCTCGCTGGTGACGGTGCTTGGCGTATCGCTGGCCTATAATCTATGGCCGGTTTCGCCGATCAAGATGGTGCTGGCACGCTTCGACCAGGCGGCCATCTTCCTGTTCATCGCAGGCTCCTACACGCCGTTTCTCGCCGTCATGGGCGGCACGACGACCGGCATGCTGATGACCAGTTTTGTCTGGGGCGCCTCGCTGATCGGGGTGGCGCTCAAGCTTATCGTGCCGGAGCGCTTCGGACGGCTGGCCATTGTGCTCTATCTGGCGATTGGCTGGAGCGGGATCTTGGTGTTCCAGTCGCTGGCACAGACCCTGCCCGCCACGACCATGTGGCTGCTGCTGGCCGGGGGCGTGACCTATTCCTGCGGCATCGTCTTCCATTTGTGGGAAAGACTGAAGTTCCAGAACGCATTGTGGCATGTGTTCGTGGTCGCGGGGGCCAGCCTGCATCTGTGGGCGGTGATCGACTGCATGGTCATTCACCGGCTGTAGTCAGTCCGCCAGCGTCCCGACGCGGTCATGCTCCATGGTGTCGCCGGGCTTGAGCCCGATTTCGACCGAACGCCCACCCGGAATTTCCAGCACGAACTGCACCGGCGCCCCTGAGGGAATCGAGGTGACGTCGTGGGGGCGCGCATTGACGTGGATGGATTTGATCACCCCGTCGGCGTCGACAAAGATCATGTCGAGCGGAATGAAGGTATTGCGCATCCAGAACGAGACCGGACGCACTTCCTTGAAATCGAACAGCATGCCGGCGTCGTCGGCCAGTTCGGTGACGAACATCAGCCCCTGCGCCCGGCTTTCGGGCGTATCGACGACATCGACATTGAAGCTGTAGTCGCCAGTCGCGCTATGCAGCACGAGCCTGGAATCGTCCGCAAAAGCGGGCAGCGGCAGGGCCAAGGCGGCAATGGCAATAACCGCTCCGGCGCGGCGCAGGACCGGGGCGAAATCCAGAGCAGACAGCATCATAGGGGCAATTCCTAGTGGGAAGACGGCGCGTCGCCCCAACCATCGGGCCGGATTTCGGCGACCATAAGGCCCTTGGGACCATTGCCGTAGCGCACCAGCACATATTGGCCTGGCCGCAGTTCGGTGATGCCGAAGCGGCGAAGCGTTTCCATATGGACGAAAATGTCGGGCGTGCCCTCGCCAGCCGAGAGGAAGCCGAAACCGCGAATGCGATTGAACCACTTCACTTCGAGCCGGACCATACCCGAGGTTGGCTCCACCACCACATGGGTGCGGGGCGCCGACATCTGGGCGGGGTGGCGGGCGGTCGATTCGTCCATAAAAACGATGCGGAAGGCCTGGAGGCCACCGGGACGATTGAGCGCCTCGACGACGATGCGGGCACCTTCATAAGCGGTCTGGTAGCCGTCGCGGCGCAGGCAGGTCACATGCAGCAGCACATCGGGCTGGCCATCATCGGGGATGATGAAGCCGAAGCCCTTGCCGGCATCGAACCACTTGATGGCGCCGGAGATTTCAATGGTATCGAGGCCGGATTCGCCGGCTGGGGATGGCGTGTCGGAATGGCCCACGGAGTCTGTCGTACCCGACAGCCTCGCGGCATCGTTGCCTTCGTCGGTGAATTTCCCCCCCATACGCCCCAAAACCCTTCGCACTCGCCTCGCTGACGCGAGGTACAAATCACTTTACCGATCTGCACTCTGTCCGATTCAGCCCTGCTTGTTAAGACTCTGTTTGGAATTGGTTCGGTTGCCGAGCCGCTTGGCGCTTGCTAGGCCCTTGGCCAACCGATTTCGCAAGGAGATGCGCCATGAAATATCTGCACACCATGGTCCGGGTGACCAATGTCGAGGACAGCCTGCGATTCTATTGCGAAGGTCTGGGGCTGCAGGAAACGCGGCGGACAGAGAATGAAAAAGGCCGGTTTACGCTGATTTTCCTGGCGGCGCCGGGGGATGAAAGCGCCCAGGTGGAACTGACCTATAACTGGGACCCCGAGGAATATACCGGCGGTCGCAATTTCGGCCATCTGGCCTATCGGGTGAAAGATATTTACCAGCTGTGCCAGCATCTTATGGATATGGGCGTGACCATCAACCGGCCGCCGCGTGATGGGCATATGGCCTTTGTGCGCTCGCCGGACGGGATCTCGGTGGAGCTGATCCAGGAGGGTTCCCTGCCCCCGCAGGAGCCGTGGCTGTCGATGCCGAACACCGGAAAGTGGTAACACGCTGCTGACGTTGACGTGACTACCACAAGCAATTCGTTAACCGTCACCGTTAGGCGGCGGTTAGCGAAACCGATCGTATTTTAGCGACTTCACCGAATGGACCGTTATCTGTTGCAAAAATGCAGCAGAGGTCGCCTGGAAGTCGCCATGCCCGCTCCTCTCCGCACTCTCTTTGCCATCGCGACCACGACGCTGATGCTGACAGCGTGCGTGCCCATGGCGATGTTCGCCACCTCCAGCGGCGCTGGCTATTCCGGCAAAAAGAATGACTGGGGCACGTTTGTCGCCAGCAATGAGGTCAACGCCTTCTGCCTGTCGCCCAAACTGCGATTCCTGGTGTGGGAATTCGAAGGCCATTTCGGCCGCAAGGTGGTGATGAGTTCGGGCTATCGCGACGGCCAGCACAATAATGCAGCCGGCGGCGCCGACAATTCCTACCATACCCGCTGCATGGCCGCCGATTTCTACATTCCCGGCGTCGACAAGCAGCAGCTGATAGATTTCGCCATGCGCACCGACAGCGTCGGCGGATTGGGGTGTTATCCGGGCCGCCAGTTCATCCATGTCGACGTGCGCGACCGGCCGCGCGGCTACAATCGGCCTGTCACCTTCTCGGGCTGTTGATAAATTTGCGTTTTTTGGCGCTTATGGGTTGCACAACTGAAATCCCCAAACTATACGACACCCAGCGCTTAGGCGCCCTTCGTCTATCGGTTAGGACGGCACCCTTTCACGGTGCAGAGAGGGGTTCGATTCCCCTAGGGCGTACCATTTCCCCTTGCTAGCGGGGTTGCTGAAAAGCTAGCATTCGAGTTCCTTGCTCCGCGCCCATCGTCTAGCGGTCAGGACACCGCCCTCTCACGGCGGGAACAGGGGTTCGATTCCCCTTGGGCGTACCAAGGTCTTGGCAATTCGCCCCTCTGGGGCTCGCCAGTTTCATTTTCACTGATGTTGCATTGAGAATCGCCCGTTTGGGCGGCGGCTCGGTGTGTTTGATTCGTTGCTTCGCCGAATCGGGCCAGTGGCAGCTCGAAGTTGTCCTGCGAGGGGGGAGCCGTACCACCCTCACTCCAACCCTCACCACCGAAGGGCAAGGGGATTTGGCTTCCTTCTGGTCAAATCCAGAGCGGCCTACACATGATGCAGCCCCTCCCCTATTATTAGAGGGCTGGGCAGGAGGGGGCAGACGCCCGACGACCGGAGCATCCAAGCAGCAGCTTCCTCGCTCCAGCGCTGTCCGCTGGCGCTCAGAGGGGGCGGCGATACTGATAGATCCCCACATCGATCGAGCCTTCGGTGAAGCCGGCCTCGCAATAGCTGAGATAATACACCCATTTGCGCTTGAACTCTTCGTCGTAGCCGAGCGGAGCAATCATCGGCCAGCGTTCGAGAAAGCGCTCGCGCCACAGCTTGAGCGTCTTGGCGTAGCTAAGGCGGAAGGTTTCGACGTTTTCCAGCACCAGATTATATTTGTCGCCGAATTCCTGCATCACCGTCTTGGTCAGCAGCATGCCGCCGGGGAAGATGTAGCGCTGGATGAAATCGGGGCCGCTGCGATAGCCGTCGAAATCAGCCTCATTGATGGTGATGGCCTGAATGGCGGCGGTGCCGCCGGGCTTGAGGCGATCATGGATGGTCTGGAAATAGCTGGGCCAATTGTCCTCGCCCACAGCCTCGATCATTTCGATGGAGCCGATATGGTCGAACTGGCCTTCGGTATTGCGATAATCCTCGAAAACCAGGGTAGCGAATTCATCGAGTCTCTGCCCCGCCAGGCGTTCGAGGCCGAATTTGAGCTGTTCGGCCGACAGGGTGATGCCGCGCAGATTGGCCTTATAGTCCCGGGCGATGGTTTCGGCGAAGCCGCCCCAGCCGCAGCCGATTTCCAGCACGCTGGAGCCGGCGGTGACACCGGCCATATCGGCGACGCGGCGATATTTGATGAGCTGCGCCTCTTCGAGGCTTTGATCGCCCGAGGTGAAGACCGCTGAGGAATAGGTCATCGAGGGGTCGAGCCACTGGCCGTAGAAATCATTGCCGAGGTCGTAATGCTCGGCGATGTTTTTCTTGGAGCCTTCCAGCGTGTTGCGTCGGGACAGATGATAATGCAGGTCGCCGGCCGCCTTGCGGAAAAAGCCGGGATTGGCCTGCTCGAACATGTCGCGATTCTGCAGGAAGAAGCGGAACAGCGCGGTGAGATCATCGACCTCGATATCGCCATTCATATAGGCGGAGGCAAAGCCCACCGTGCCGCGCTGCATCGCCTCGGTGATGACGCGGAAATTGCGTAGTCGGAGTACCGCGCGCTCGCCGGTCGCCGGATTGCCTACGGTGCGGGTGCGGCCATTGGGCAGGATGACGGTGAGCGCCCCGTGGCGGGGCTTACCGACCAGTTTCAGGCCGATCTGTTCGACGGCCCAGGAGGCGAAATGCGTCCACGGCGTTACGCCGGTATTGCTATTTTCTGCTACGGTTTTCGTCATCTTGCCGCTGATCCAAATATCGAAAAACTTGGCAAGGCGGCGGCCGGGCGCCGCCTCAATCTGAGCGTCGGCGACATATTCCGAGGCACGAAAACGGTGCTTCTCGGGCTATGCCGACCAGCAGTTTAACGGTGATAAAGGGATATGCAAGCAGCAGTTTTGGGGCTTCAGCCCTTGGGCTTGGCCAGATCGGTGAGGCGGAACTGTACCTGTTCGCGGCCCTGATAGTGGTCGATAGAGAGTGCGCCGGCGAAATGGAAGGCGCTGTCGCCGCCGCGCAACAGGGCATCGCCGATGGCGGTATTGGCGGCGCGGAAGGCGATGGCCTTGAGCCGCGCGCCATCTTCGGAGGTCAGGGTGAAGCTGACATGGCCGCCCTTGCCGACCACCTGGGCGAATTTGGCCCGATGGGCGGGAAAGGCAAAGACTGGGCCGGGATTGCCGGAGCCGAACGGCCCGGCGCGCTCCAGATCGCGCACCAGATCGAGGCTGGCGCCGCGCGCGGTCAGCGCCGCGTCGACGGGCAAAGCGGTGGCGGCGCGGGCGATGGCGACATCGCCCGCCAACGCTTCGGTGAGGAAGGCGCGGAAGCCGCCGAGCTGGCCCGGCTTGATGGTGATGCCGGCCGCCATGGCGTGGCCGCCGCCTTTAGCGATCAGCCCCTGCTCGACGGCCTGGATGACGACGCGGCCGAGATCGACGCCAGGCATGGAGCGGCCTGAGCCGGTGCCGGTGCCATCGGGATGCAGAGCAATGGCGAAGGTGGGGCGACCGAAGCGCTCGCGCAGGCGTGAGGCGATGAGGCCGGCGACGCCGGGGTGCCAATTGGCGGAAGCCAGCACCAGCACCGGCGGGCCCTCGCCGCTACCGATTTCCACCTCGGCCACGGCGGCAGCTTCTTCGACGGCCTCCACTTCGATGCGCTGGCGCTCGGTGTTGAGTTCGTCGAGGCGGGCGGCGATGGCGAGCGCGTGGTGCTCGTCATCGACGGTCAGCAATTCGGTGCCGAGCGCGGCATTGCCGATACGACCGCCGGCATTGATGCGCGGGCCGATGAGAAAGCCCAGATGATAGGGGTTCAGCGGGCCGCTCAGCCTGGCGGCCAGGGCAAGAGCGGCGATGCCCTTGTTGTCGCCGCGACGGGCGACTTCGAGACCGCGCACGACGAAGGCGCGGTTGAGCCCGGTGAGCGGCACCACGTCGCAAATGGTGGCCAGCGCCACCAGATCGAGCAGCTTGAGCAGGTCCGGCAGGCCGGTATCGCCGCGCTGGCGCAGGGTGCGGTTGACCGCCACCAGCACCATGAAGGTGACCCCGGCGGCGCAGAGATAGCCGAGGCCGGAAATATCGTCGGCCCGGTTGGGATTGACCAGCGCATTGGCATCGGGCAGCGCGTGATCGGCCAGATGGTGGTCGATGACCAGCACATCGACGCCCCGGCCCCGGGCATGGGCGATTGGGGCGGTGCTGGTGGTGCCGCAATCGAGGGTGATGATCAGATTGGCGCCGGCATCGATCAATTTGTCCATCGCCGCGATATTGGGGCCATAACCTTCAAAGATGCGGTCGGGGATGTGGACCTGCGGCTCGATGCCGAAATGGCGGAGATAGCGCGCCATCAGGGCGCAGGAGCAGGCGCCGTCGACGTCATAATCGCCGAACAGGGCGATGGCTTCGTTGTCGGCGATGGCCTGGGCCAACCGATCGGCCAGCGCGTCCATGGCGGTAAGCGTCGAGGGATTGGGCATCAGCCCTCGAATGGTGGGCTCGAGATAGGCTTCGGCTTCATCAATGCCGACGCCGCGCGCCGCGATGATGCGGGCGAGAATTTCGGAAATCCCGCTGCGCTGGGCAATGGCGGTGGCGGTCCGGGTGGTGCTGGCATCCAGCCGGTCGGTCCAGGCGCGGTCGGTGACCGAGCGGGAAACGTCGAGGAAAGGGCGCGGCGCGTCGAGCATGGGGGAGAGGTAGGCGATTTGGGCGGTGCTGGGAAGTGGTTGTCTTCACCTCTCCCTTTCCTCTCCAACGCACCACCCGGTAAAGCCCCCTCACCGGCGCTGCACACCGACCTCTCCCCCGAAGGGAGAGGTGAAGACCGCCTTACCTGGCGTGTTGGGCTTTGATCCAGCGGACGGTCTGGCTCCAGGAGCGCATGACGATGGTGCTGGTTTGCACCGCATTGCGGCTGAGGCGGATGCCGTCGAGCAGGCTGCCATCGGTGACGCCGGTGGCGGCCACCAGCACGTCGCCGGACGCCAGTTCGGTAACGTCGTAGATACGGTTGGGGTCCTTGATTCCCATGGCGACGGCGCGGTCGCGCTTGGCCGGGGTATCGAGGATCAGCTTGCCCTGCATGTGCCCGCCAATGCAGCGCAGGGCCGCGGCCGCCAGCACGCCTTCAGGAGCGCCGCCGGAGCCGAGATAGATATCGACGCCCGAATCCCAGGTGTTCACGGCATGGATGACCCCGGCGATATCGCCATCGCTGAGTAGTTTGACGGCAACGCCCGCGGTGCGCAGCTCCTCGATCAGACCCGCGTGACGCGGCCGGTCGAGTACGATGGCGGTGATTTCCGACAGCGGCACGCCCTTGACCTGGGCCAGCGCCTTGACGTTTTCAGTGGCCGTCCAGTCGATATGGACGGTGTCGGGGGCGTATTCGCCGCCGATGGCGATCTTGTGCATATAGACGTTGCGGGCCACGTTCAGCAGCCCGCCGCGCTCGGCCATGGCCAGCACAACGATGGAATCGGGCTGATTCTTGGCGCAAAGAGTGACGCCTTCGAGCGGATCGACGGCGATATCGACCTCAGGCCCCTGCCCGGCCCCGACCGACTGGCCGATGAACAGCTCTTCGCATTCGTGCTCTTCGCCCTCGCCGATGACGATGCGGCCGGAGATGGCGACGCGGTCGAGTTCATCTTTCATCGCCAGAACGGCGGCCTGGTCGGCGGCTTGCTCGTTGCCCTTGCCGCGCCATTCGGCGGCTGCAACGGCGGCGCGCTCGGTGACGCGCACCAGTTCCAGGGTCAGGCTGCGGTGTAGATTGGCGGGGCTTCTATCGCCCTCTACCTTGCTCAGTCTCATAGTTCCTCCCCAAGGCACATCGCGATGGTGGCCTGTGAAGCCAGGCTCTCTGCGCGTCCGCGCTCACGTATTCAACATACGTCGCGCGCCGGTTCTTGCGATCCTGCCTTCTCGGCTCCTCCTGGCGCGATCGCAATACCCTCTTTCGGGGTACTACAGCGCTTCGATGCGGATCAACTGCGGATCGCCCACAATAAAGCCATCGGCGGCGATCTGCGCCAGTGCTTCGCGCACCGACGATTCCAACGTCTGCTGGGTGATGATCACCACCGTGCGGGTCGGCGAGCCATCGGGCGCCACAGCCTTAGCGCTCAAATCCGACCGCTGGATGACAGAATCGATGGAGATCGCGTGTTCGGCCATGCGGCTGGTGATCGAGGCGAGCGCGCCGGGCATATCCTTGGCATTGATGCGGATATAATAGCCGCCCTCATGGGCCCGCATCGGGGCTTCCTTGTAGGGCAGCAATTCGGGGCTCGGAATGCCGAGCGGCGGCACGCGGGTGCCCCGGGCAATATCGAGAATATCGGACAGCACCGACGCCGCCGTGGGCGGGCCGCCAGCACCAGGGCCGGCCAGTAGTAATTCATGCACGTGGTCGGTTTCCAGCGCCACGGCATTCATCACCCCGTCGACGCCGGCAATGGCGCTGCTCTTGGGCACGAAAGTGGGATGAACGCGCTGCTCGATGCCTTCATCGGTGCGCTGGGCGATACCCAGCAGCTTGATCTTGTAGCCGAGTTCAGCGGCGACCTTGATGTCGTGCTGGGAAATCTTGGAGATGCCTTCGACGCTGATCTTGTCAGGGGCAATCTCGTAGCCAAAGCACAGCGTGGTCAGGATGGAGAGCTTGTGCGCCGTGTCGAAGCCTTCGACGTCAAAGGTCGGATCGGCCTCGGCATAGCCGAGCGCCTGCGCGTCCTTGAGGCAGGCGGCAAAGCTGATGTCCTCATTGCCCATGCGGGTGAGAATATAGTTGCAGGTGCCGTTCATGATGCCGAACACCTTGGCGATGCGGGCCGAGCCCAGCCCCTCGCGCAGGGTCTTGATCACCGGAATTCCACCGGCAACCGCCGCTTCAAAGCCGAGCTGGGCGCCCGAATCTTCGGCCATGCGCGCCAGCAACACGCCGTGCTTGGCCAGCAGGGCCTTGTTGGCCGTGACCACCGGGCGGCCGATTTCGAGCGCCGCTTTCACCGCGGCAAAGGCCGGACCGTCTTCGCCACCGATCAGTTCGACAAACAGGTCGATGCCATCGGATTTGGCCAGGGCCACCGGATCGTCGAACCATTCGAGCCCGGAAATATCAATGCCGCGGTCGCGGGAACGCGAGCGCGCGGCAACGGCCGTCACCACCAGCTGGCGGCCCAGCTTGCGTTTCAGCTCCAGGCCATCCTTTTGCAGGATTCCGACCAGCGTCGCGCCGACATTGCCCAGCCCGGCCACGCCGATGCGCAGCGGCGGCAGGCTTTCGCCATCGCCATAATCCTGCATCGCCCGCAAGATGCGGGTGCGCGTCTCGGAACGCGGCTCGCGGCCCTCGCGCAGGTCAAAGACGAAGAGCGGATCGCCCGCAACGGTGCGGCCGAACCGGGTCGGCGTCCAACCACGGGCGGAGATGAAAGTTTCGACGGCTTGGCGGAAAGAGGCAATGTCATTCATGGTGGCGCCATCTGCATAGGAATGTGCCTAGTCGTCAATAGGAGTTTGGTGTTGGCGCGTTGATGTTGGCGCAATCCCCTTGGCTTCTCCCCTTGTGGAGAAGGTGCCTGAAGGGCGAATGAGGGGATATATCCGCGGGCGCGGATGCATGGGCATACGCAGGCCCCCCCACCCAGCATTTCTGCTGAACGCAGCAATGCTATCCCTCTCCCGCAAGGGGAGAGCGTAGAAAGGCGTATTAGCCGACCAGCGGCACGACGTTTCCTGACCCGGCCTTGGTGCCCAACAGCTTTTTGATGTTGCGGGCGGCCTGGCGGATGCGCTGTTCGTTTTCGACGAAGGCGAGGCGAACATACTGGTCGCCATATTCGCCGAAGCCAACGCCGGGCGCGACGCCGACGCCGGTTTCCTTGATCAGCAACTTGGCGAATTCGAGCGAGCCGAGATGGGCGAACTGCGCCGGAATCGGGGCCCAGGCGAACATGGTGGCCTTGGGCACCGGAATCTCCCAGCCGGAGCGGCCAAAACTGTCGACCAGCACATCGCGGCGCAGCTTGTAGATCTTGCGCACATCCTCGATCACGTCGTCCGAGCCATTGAGCGCGGCAGTGGCGGCGACCTGGATCGGGGTGAAGGCGCCGTAATCGAGATAGGACTTCACGCGGGCCAGTGCGGCGATCAGGCGCTCATTGCCGACGGCGAAGCCGACGCGCCAGCCGGGCATGGAATAGGTCTTGGACATCGAGGTGAATTCCACCGTGATGTCGATGGCGCCCGGCACCTGCAGCACCGACGGCGGCGGCGCATCCGCATCGAAATAGATCTCGGAATAGGCGAGATCGGAGAGGATGAAGATGTCGTGCGCCTTACAATATTTGACCACCTCGGTGTAAAAATCGAGATCGGCGGTGTAGGCGGTCGGGTTGGCCGGGTAGTTCAGCACCAGCGCGATGGGCTTGGGGATCGAGTGCCGCACGGCGCGATCCAGCGAGCGCATGAAATCCTCATTCGGATCGGCGGGCATGGAGCGGACGACGCCGCCGCTCATGATGAAGCCGAAGGAATGGATCGGATAGGTCGGGTTGGGCACCAGCACCACGTCGCCTGGGGCGGTGATAGCCGAAGCCATATTGGCGAAGCCTTCCTTGGAGCCAAGGGTGGCGACCACCTGGGTGTCAGGATTAAGCTTCACGCCGAAGCGGCGGCCATAATAGCTGGCCTGGGCCTTGCGCAGGCCGGGAATGCCGCGCGAGGTGGAATAGCGGTGGGTGCGGCCGTCCTTGACGGTCTCCTGCAGCTTTTCCACGATGTGCTGCGGCGTCGGCATGTCCGGATTGCCCATGCCCAGATCGATGACGTCGACGCCTTCGGCGCGAGCCTTGGCCTTGAGCGGATCGATATGCGCAAACACGTAAGGGGGAAGACGGCGGATTTTGTGGAAGTCGTCGTTCATGATTTCCTCGGCGGCCCTGCTGGGACCTGAAACTGGACCGCGACGCGCCTGACGGGCGCCACACCTCATCTTGGAGGCGGTGATTATCGCGGAATTATGGTTGTGAACGGGTTAAACGGCTCCTGGTGGAGCGCTTTGTCGTGTTCGGCTCCTCCCGGCCCCAATCGGGCCTTGCGGGAAGAGCTAGCGGGCGTTTGCCGCCGCCATGAAGGCAAAATGGGCCACTGCACAGCCGGCGAGCGAAGCTCCAACCTCAGCAACAGTGTACAGAGACTGCATGTCCCTTGCCCTTCAGATGCGATTTTTGTAAGGAAATCAGCTATCGATAAGGCCGTTCATAAATCCTCCTCCGGGTATTGTAAATGGGCCGAGGGACGCCAACCTTCGGCTCCAGAACGGTGTATGATGAGGTTTTGACTTTGAAGCGCATTGCCCTTGTCACGATCGGCACGCAAGGCGACGTTCAACCCTACCTGGCGCTAGCCATCGCCCTCAAGGAGCGCGGCTATTCCGTCATCCTGGGGGCGTCGGAAGAATTCCAGGGCATGGTAGAAGGTTACGGCATCGAGTTTCACACGCTCGGGCCCTCGATCCAGTCGTTTCTGACCCAGCAGCGTTTTGAAAACGCCATGAGCCAATCCATGCTCATCAACGGGCCATCCCTGCTCCGGCAGGGCCAGCAAATCGTCGACACCGCCGCGCGGCACGCCTGGAACATGTGCCAGGGCGCCGACATGCTGATCCTCAATATGAACACCAGCTTTGGCATCGACATTGCCGAGGCGCTGCATATTCCCGCCATCATGGTGGGGCTGCAGCCGCTGAATTCGACCAGCGAATTCCCGCTCTGCATCTATTACGGCGCCGATTTCGGTCCGGCCTTCAACAAGCTCACCTATACGGCAATGACCGTGCAGCAGATCTACTACAATCTGCCGCGCAACAAGCTGCGCCGCGAGCTGATGGGGCTCGACGCCCGCAAGAAGGGTGGTTTTTTCCGCAATACCGACGGCACGGCGATGACGACGCTGTATCCCTATTCGCCGGTGGTATCGCCGCGTCCGCGCGACTGGCCCAAGAGCGCCATCGTGACCGGCTATTGGCAGCTCAAGGACCGCACCGACTGGCAGCCATCCGAGGCGTTCCAGCAATTTCTCTCCGAGGGCGAAGCGCCCGTCTATATCGGCTTTGGCTCGATGCCGTTCGGCGCCGAGCGCAATACCAAGATTCTGAAGGAAGCCGTCGCCATGTGGGGCGGCCGCGCCGTGGTGGCGCGAGGCTGGGGCGGCATCAATCCGCAGGACCTGCCGGACAGTATCTTTGCCATCGAGAAGGCGCCGCACGACAAGCTGTTCAAATATGTGTCGGCCGTGGTGCATCATGGTGGCGCCGGGACGACCTCGGCAGGCCTCCACCTGGGCCGGCCGACCTTCGTGGTGCCGCAGGCCGTGGATCAGCCCTATTGGGGCCGGCGCGTCTATGAGTTGGGCTGTGGGCCCAAGCCGGTGCGGCTGCGCAAGCTGACCTCGGATATTCTTGCCGGCGCACTGGCGGACCTCGCCACTAATGCAGATTATCGCCGCAACGCTGCGGATGTCGCCGAGCAGTTGCAGGGCGAAGATGGCGTCGAAAAAGCCATCAAGGTGATTGAGCGGGTGATGACCAACTACGTGCCGCGCACGCCCAAGGCGCCCAAGATCAAGAAGCCGAAGAAGGCCAAGCCGGCGCTGAAGCTGGTCGGCTAGACCTGACGAGGAGCCACGGACATTAAAAAAGGGGAGGCTTGCGCCTCCCCTTTTCCTTGTGATGTACCCTGCCCGATCAGGCAGCGACGGCCTCGTCGAGGGCTTCGATGCTCTCGCCGCGATCATAGACCTCCTGATTGAGGATGCCCTGACGCTTGGCGACGATGGTCGGCACCAAAGCCTGGCCGGCGACGTTGACGGCGGTGCGGCCCATGTCGAGAATCGGATCGACCGCGAGCAGCAGGCCGACGCCTTCAAGCGGCAGGCCGAGGGTGGACAGCGTCAGCGTCAGCATGACGGTGGCGCCGGTGAGGCCCGCCGTGGCGGCCGAACCGATGACCGACACGAAGACGATCAGCAGATAGTGCTCAAGGCCCAGCGAGATGCCGAAGAACTGGGCCACGAAGATGGCCGAGATCGCCGGGTAGATGGCGGCGCAGCCGTCCATCTTGGTGGTGGCGCCGAGCGGTACGGCGAAGGCGGCGTATTCACGCGGCACGCCCAGGTTCTGCTCCGTGATGCGCTCGGTGACCGGCAGTGTGCCGATGGACGACCGCGAGACGAAGGCGAGCTGGATGGCGGGCCAGGCGCTCTGGAAGTAGCGGATGGGGTTGAGGCCGTGGGCCTGCAGCAGCACCGGATAAACGATGAACAGCACCAGAGCCAGGCCGATATAAATGGCCGCCGAGTACCAGCCGAGCTGGGCCAATGCGTCCCAGCCATAGACGGCCACGGCATTGCCGAGCAAGCCGATGGTGCCGATTGGGGTCAGGCGAATGACCCACCACAGGATTTTGTGGATGATTTTGAGGAAGGCGCGGTTGAAGGCGAGGAACGGATCAGCTGCCGGACCAACCTTGAGGGCGGCAATGCCGACCACAATGGACACGATCAGGATCTGCAGCACGTTAAAGTTGAGGCTGGTGGTCGCGCCGCTATCGGTGACGCGAGTGGACGCCTGCAGGCCCAGTAGATTGGATGGGATCAGACCCTTGAGAAAATCGAGCCACGAGCCAGTGGAGGACGGCGCGCGGGCGGCGGTCTCGGCGACGGCGGTATTGAGGCCGGGCTGGATGATCAGGCCCAGCGCAATGCCGATGCCGACCGCGATCAGTGCGGTGATAGCGAACCACAGCAAGGTCTGCCAGACCAGCTTGGCGGCATTGTTGAGCTCCCGCAGATTGGCGATGGAGGCCACGATGGCGGTGAACACCAGCACAGGCACCAGCGTCCGCAGCAGCGAGACGAAGGACGAACCGATGGTGGAGAGGGTCTGCACCAGCCAATTGGCCTGGCCGGCGGCATCAGGCCCCATCTGGCGGGCAATGTAGCCCAGGATGAGACCGATCACCATGGCGGCCAGAACCTGGAAGCCGAAGGAATAGTAGAAAGGTTTGGGCGCGCGGGTTACCCGGGCGGGGGATATGGTGGTGGGTGACATATTTGACCTGCTTGTGAGCAAGTCGGATAGCCCAACGACCGGGCCGCACGACTTGACGTTGAGCATAATCTACCCCGGCAGCGGGAAATTGGCTGCGTACGGAATTCCATTTCAAGCGGATGCAGGAAAATTTCCTGTCAGAACCACTCGATTCCCCGCAAAGGGCTTGCCAACACTCAGATGCGGCGCAGCGCCAGCGTAACGAGGGCGGCCAGCAGCACCGGCAGCAGCAGGGCCGCGATGAAGGCTAGCACCATGATGCCGATGCCCACATCGAACCAGGCGAGCGCCAGCAGGCCGATACCCGCCAGACCGAAGGCGATGCCTATGCTGCGATGGACCGCGACCCAGGCGCGGTCTGAGCCCACCGGCCAGGGCATGCGCAGGCCGGCATAGGTGTGCCGCTCGGCTTCGAACAGCACGATCCCCAGCACGAGCAGCACGGCGCCCAGCAGGATCGCGGTGAAGCGCACCAGATCGAGGTCCGAGCCGATGCCGGCGAAGAGCAGCCCCAACTGGGTGGCGGCAATCACCGCCAGCAGCAGGCTCAGGGCCGGATCGAAGATGTGCTGGGTTTTGGCAAAATGGTTTTTGGTCAGCAGGCGACCGAGCAGGAAAAACGCGGCCAGCAGCAGCAATTGCACAATGGGCGCCACCAGCAGGGCGGGATCGCGCGGCCATAGCCAGTCGGCGCTATTGCCGGCCCAGTGGGCAGCAAAAGCAAAATCGGCGGGGATGCGATAAAATCCGACGCCGGTAATGCCCAGCGTCACCATCAGGAGCAGGAGATGAAAACGGGTAACAAGGGTCTGCATGACGCCCGAGATGTAGGATGCTCTGAGCAAAAGAAAAGGGCCGGTTTCCCGGCCCCTCTCCAAATATGTTTGTGAAGCTTAGCGCTTCGAGAACTGGAAGGACTTGCGGGCCTTGGCCTTGCCGTACTTCTTGCGTTCGACGACGCGGCTGTCGCGGGTCAGGAAGCCACCCTTCTTGAGGATCGGACGCAGGCTCGGCTCAAAGAAGTTCAGCGCCTTGGAGATGCCGTGACGCACGGCACCGGCCTGGCCGGACAGACCACCACCAGCAACAGTGACGACAACGTCGTACTGCTCGGCGCGTTCGGTCGCGACGATCGGCTGCTGCACGATCAGCTGCAGCACGGGACGAGCGAAATAGGTAGCGAACTCACGGCCATTGACCACGACCTTGCCCTTGCCCGGCTTGATCCAGACACGAGCAACGGCGTTCTTGCGCTTGCCAGTGGCATAAGCGCGGCCCTGGGCGTCGAGCTTCTGGACATGCACCGGAGCGGTGTTGATGACCGGAGCGACGGTGGAGGCGCCGAGTTCTTCGAGGGAGTTGATGGTTTCGGCCATATTACTTCACCCGCGCATTCTTGGAGTTCATCGCAGCAACATCCAGCTTGGCCGGGTTTTGCGCTTCATGGGGATGCTCGGCGCCGGGGTAGACGCGGAAGTTCTTCAGCTGAACGCGAGTCAGCGGACCACCAGGCATCATGCGACGGACGGCGTTCTCGAGCACGCGCTCGGGGAAACGGCCTTCCAGGATCTGACGCGCGGAGCGGTCCTTGATCCCGCCGGGGTGACCGGTGTGCCAATAGAACTTGTGCTGATCCAGCTTGCGGCCGGTGAGCTTCACCTTGTCGGCATTGATGACAACGATGTTGTCGCCCATGTCCATATGCGGGGTGAAAGTGGGCTTGTGCTTGCCGCGCAGGCGGGCGGCAATGATCGAGGCGAGGCGACCCACGACGAGGCCTTCGGCGTCGATCAGGATCCACTTCTTTTCGATCTCGCTCGGTTTTGCCGAGTAAGTGCTCATGCTTGAATTCCCTAGATAATTGGGGCTTGCAGCCTTCATCCAAGGAAGAAAGCGGCTTGTTCGGAGGCTTCCCTAAGGCAGGATTCGATACAGGTCAAGCGTCTTGAAAAGATCGTGCTATTTCAATGCCTTACAGATGCGGTATTATATTACCGCACCTAGGGAACGCCTTTTGGTCAGGTCGGCCAGATAGGCGCAAATGCTCGAGGCGAGGATGAAGGCCAGGCCCTGATGGCCGACGGCCAGATCGATCTGGATCATCGACAGCAGCGTGGCAATGCCCAGGCCTACCTGGGCCAGCACCAGTACGGCAATCAGCACCAGCCAGCGGTGGACGCCGCCCAGCCCTGCCCCGCGTGCCTGCAGGATCAGCAGCACCGCCACCACGGCAGTGATGAAATAGGCCAGCATGCGGTGGGTGAACTGCACGGTCAGGCCATGCTCGAAGATGCTGCGCCAGACCGGCTCATGGGCGCCCAGACCGTCGGGGATGAACTTGCCTTCCATCAGCGGCCAGGTGTTGTAGCCCATGCCCGCATCAATACCGGCGACGAAACCGCCGGCGGCGATCTGCAGCACCAACAGGGTGAGCAGCAGCGCGATGGTGGTGACGTTGAAACTTGTGACAACGCCCTCGGTCGGTTGCGGGCGCATGCGCCGGGCGACCCAGACCAGCGCCAGCAGCAGCAGTGCGGCGGCGGTCAGATGGGTGGCGAGGCGGTATTGCGACACCGAGGTCAACTCGGACAGGCCCGAAGTGACCATCCACCAGCCGAGAAAACCCTGAAAGCCACCCAGCAGGAACAGCCCGGTCAGCGGCACGACCATATCGCGGGTCAAGCGCTTCTGAGCCAAGAAGACCACGAAGGGGATGGCGAAGGCAAAGCCGAGCATGCGGCCGAGGAAGCGGTGAATCCACTCCCACCAGAAGATGCCCTTGAAGTCCTCCAGGGTCATCCAGTGGTTATAGACGTCATATTGGGGGATCAGCTTGTAGCCGGCGAACTCGGCCAGCCAATCGGCTTCCGACAGGGGCGGGATGATGCCCGAGATCGGCCGCCAGGTGGTGATCGACAGGCCCGAGCCGGTCAGCCGCGTCATGCCGCCAACCATGACCATGCAGAGCACCATGAAAGCCATGACATAGAGCCAGATACGCACCGGGCGCAGCCGGTCGGTGGCAAAGGTGGTTTGGCTCAGTGCGGCGTTTTGGACGGTGGTCACGGCAGATTCCCGGTGTCGGTGGGGGTGCTGGAGTGGTATGCCCGAGGCAAGTTTCCTGCAACAGGCGCGATGCCGCACATGACCCAGCGTAGCCGCAAGGCCTTCGGAATTCTGCTGATCCTTGGTTCGATCGTGGCCTGGCTATCGATCTTCACCTCGATCTATCTGGCGTTTCCGCCCGACCTGCCGATCTGGATCCTGATGCCCTATTTCATCGTCGCGGGTATGGGATGGCTGTACCCGGCCATGGTGCTTATCCGCTGGATGTCCAAGCCGGACTAACCCGTCAGTTTCCCCATCACGGAAAAGATCGCACCAGTCGCGAAAACATCGACATAGCGGCGGGACTGAAAGTAACCGTTGAGCGAGATGCGCGGCAGAGCGTGTGGCGTTTGGGCGTGGTGGGCGTAAAGGCCGCCGGGTCGCGTGGTGACGGCTGAACGGAAGCCGAGATCGCGGGCCAGTTCGAATTCGCGCGGGCCGGCAGAGAGCGGGCCGCCCAATGGATAGGAAAAATGCGCTGGACGCTGGCCAAATTGGGCCAGCAGGATATCGGCGGATTGGGCGATTTCACTGCGGGCCTGCTCGAGTGGCAGCTTGGCCAGTTCGTAGTGATGCACGGTATGGGCGCCGATGGTGCAGAGCGGGTCGCCGGCAAACAGGCGCAGCTCCTGCCAGTCCATGATCAGGTCGCGGCATTGCTGGTCGAGATCATAGCCATAGGCCGTGGCAAAGCTGCGCACGAGTTGCACCCGCTCAGCCTCGGGCATTTTGCGCATTTGCCAGTAGAGCGCGTCGAAAGCCGCCTGTTTCTGGGCGGTGTTGCGCGTGTCGACATAATCGGTCTGGCCATTGGAGGTCATGGCAATGGCCTCCTGGCGGGCGATGATGTCTTCGATGGCCTGCCACCAGAGTTCGCCCACACCATCGACCAGGGCCGTGGGCACATAGAGGGTAAAAGGCGCTTCCTGCCGCTGTAGGATGGGCAGGCCGTGGCGGAGATTGTCCTTATAGGCGTCGTCGAAGGTCAGCACGACGAATTTGCGGCCGGCGACCAGGGAAGCGAGGCGCTCCAGCGCTTCATCGAGACTGACGATATCGAGGTCCAGGTCGCGGACCCGCTCGATGACATATTCGAGAAAGTCGGGCCGCACCTGCAGGATGGCATTGGGCGAGAAATCGGCGGGCGCTTCGGGCAGCACGCGATGCAGGGTGAAAATCACCCCGCGCGAGGTGGACAGGCTGCGGATGAGGCCGGGCAGCCGCGTGAGCCACAGCGCTTCGAACATGGCGCGGATTGCCGTGTATTTGACGGACATGGCCGGTCCGTTCAGGCAGCGACGCGGGCGGGGGCGGCAGCGATCTCGCAACGGCCGAAGCCCGCCGCGAGCAGCCGTTCCTGCGTTTCGACCACGGCATCGGCATCATCATCATCGCTGGCCACCAGGACCAGTCGACCATCGAGGCCGTCAAACACCGGCAGGCTGGACGAGCCGCCGACGCGGCCGGTCAGCACCACCACAACTTCATAGATATCGCCCAGGGCCTCAACCAACGTCAGCGGCTTGGTGGAATCGCGGTCGATGGCGCCCCCCTGCCCCCACGGCACTTCTGCAAAACTGTTGTCGGAGGATTTGTGGACCACGTCGCCAAAACTGGCGGCATCATGGCTGAGATCGGTGAGGCCAAGCTCATCACTGGCCTCGGCGCTGCCGGCATCGATCAGCGCCACGCTCAAGCCGCGGGCCAGCGCCTCGCCCACCAGTTCCTCGGCCAGCATGGCGCAATCAAGATTGGTGCGGTGGGCGGCCAGGATCACCACATGGGTGCGGCCCAGCACAAGATCGGAAGTTAGATCGGCAAGCGCAATCACGCCCGGAACCGGCAGAGGAGAAGCCGTCCGCAGCGGCACGGCGTCCAGTTCCGGCTCGGGTTCAAGCTCGGGGTCTGGCTCATTGAACCCGAACGCGTCGTCGGGCCTGGCGCTGAGCAGCGTCTGAATAAAGCGTTCGGCCTCGGCGGAGCGCTCGCCGACGGGCGGCGCCACCGGCACCTGTAGGACAGGCTCGACCCGTTCGGGCTCAGGTTCGATTTCAGCGTCGATCTCTTCCGGTTCGTCGAAGAGATCGTCCTGGGCCAGCGCCTGGACCTCCTCAACCATCTCGGCGGGGGCGACCGGCTCTTCCCAGCGCTGCTCGGGCTCCAACTCATCTTCGATGAAGGGCACTTCGTCGAGTTCGTCCTGGGCGCGTTCGGGCTCACGGCCCGAAATGATGGCGCGGCCGGAGATCAGTTCACCGAAGATGATGACGCCGAGCTGGGTCGCCAGCGCCACAATGCCAACCGCCAGCAAGATAAGGGAAGTCTTGGGCGAGGCCGGCGACACTGACGGCGCAGCGAGGCTGACCACCCGTACGTCGGGCAGCGCCGAATTGGCATCGACCCGCGACATGGCCTCGCTATAGCGCTGCAGATAGCCTTCGAGCAGGTCGCGCTGGGCCTTGGCCTCGCGCTCCAGCCCGTCCAGCGTCACCGTGTCGGTGGTAGCGGTGGAAGCTGACGACTTGGCGCGGGTCAGGTCGGCCTGTAGCGAGGCTTCGAGATCGGCTTCGATCTGGCCTTCGGACTCCAGGGCGTCGGCGACGCGGCGGCCTTCAAGGCTGATCTGGTTGTTCAGCTCGGCGATCTGGGCGGTCAGGGCCTGAATGGTGGGGTGGTTGCTGAGCAGGGTCGCCGAGCGCTGGGCCTTCTCGCCCTGTAGGCGGGCCTTTTCCTGGCTGAGCTGCTGGATGACCACCGACTCGCGGACATCGGCCACGCCATCGATGGGCTGGCCGCGTTCGATCATGCCGCGTATGAGGGCGGCGCGCGACAGAGCGGTGCTCTTGCGCTCCTGCGCGGCACTGATCTGGGTGGCGATGGTGGAAAGATTCTGGTTGAGCAGGCTGGTATTGTTGGTGCCGGTGAACAGGTCGTTGGCCACCTTGAAATTGGCGACCGCAGTTTCCGCCGCTGTCACCGAGACGCGCAGCTTGGCGATCTCGTCGGCGAGCCAGCCCGACGCTTCAACCGTATCGGAGAGCGACAGCTCGGCCCGGCGGGCGACATGGGCATTGGCCACGGCATTGGCGATCTTGGCGGCCAGTTCCGGATCGGTAGAACGCACCAGCACCGAAATGATGCGCGAGTCGCGCTCCTGAATGACGGTGAGGCGCTCATAGAGCGTGTTCAGCACGGTTTCATCGACGCTGACCGGCGTCGCCTTGCGCCCGAGCAATTGCGAAATAATCGCCATCGGGGAGAAGCCGCCGCCCCCTGCCCCGTTGAATTCACTCACCGAGCGCAGGTCGAGCTTGTCGATGACATTGAGCAGCGTGTCGCGGGATTTGAGCAGTTCGATCTGGCTCGACACCACGCCGGCATCGCTGCTCGGGGACGGCGCCAATTCGTTGGAGGCGCGGCTGTAAATATTGCTGCGCGACTCGATCAGGATCGAAGCCGAGGATTCATAAAGCCGCGGCATGAACATCAACAGGACGAAGGTCGCGGCCAGCAGCAACGCCGTCACCACGATGACACGCGGCAAGCGCTGCACCACCGAACCCAGTACGGCACCAACATCGATCCGAGCGTCGCGCACGGTCTGCGACTCAAACGCCATGGTCATCCCTCGTATTGCGGTCGATTTATCGCCCCCTCGTGGTAATCAATCCGTTAACCCAATTGCAGATCGCAAGAATACGCTGCGCGCAGAAGGAATTTGTTAACCACGTTTGCGCGACATTGGCGCCGTCTGAACCGCCGGGATTCTCATGCGCTGGTTGCCCATTCTCATGATTGCGCTGATGCTGTCGTTGACAGGTTGCGCCAGCACGCGTCCGGCCACCTATCTCGTTGACACCAAAGGGCCCTACCAGCTCGACACCGGCGACGCCGTACGGGTCACCGTCTATGGCGATGCGGATCTGAGCGACACCTACCGGATCGACGACAGCGGCGCGATCGCCTTCCCGTTGGTCGGCCCTGTGCCGGTGCGCGGCGTGACCACTACGGCTGCTGCCGGACGGCTGGCCGCAGCATTGGCCAATGGCTTCATGCGCAATCCGGACGTGGCGGTGGAAGTGGCGGAGTATCGTCCCTTCTTCATCCAGGGCGAGATCAAGAATGCCGGGCAGTTCCAATATGTCTATGGCATGACCGTGCGCGCCGCGATCAGTACGTCTGGCGGCTTCTCCGACACCGCCGATCGCAGCCGGGCCATAATCTATCGCCGCCAGGGCGACGAAATGGTCAAGGGTACGGTCGAGCTCGACGCCCCGATCTATCCGGGCGACACCGTGGTTATCCTTGAACGCTGGTTCTAAACCGGTGCCCGGTTCCAAACTGCGCATTCTGCAGGTGATGCGGGCTCCTGTTGGGGGCCTGTTTCGACATGTGGCGGACCTAACGCGCATGCTGGCCGCCGATGGCCACGCGGTCGGGCTGGTGGTCGACAGCCTCGTCAACGACACCCAAACCGAAAGCAAGCTGGCAGCACTGCTGCCCCACGCCAGTCTGGGCATTCATCGCTTCGCCATGCCGCGCGTGCTGGGCGCGGGCGACCTCACGACACCGTTCGCGGTGCGCCGGCTAGCGCACTCGCTCGGCATCGACGTGATGCATGGCCACGGCGCCAAGGGCGGCTTTTATGCCCGGCTGGCGCGCCTGACCGGCAGCAGCGCGGTAGCGCTCTATACGCCCCATGGCGGGGTGCTGCATTTTTCCAGATCGTCGCTATCGGGTCGCATCTTTCACCAGCTTGAACGCCGGCTGATGGCGCAGACCGGGGCGCTCATCTTCGAAAGCGCCTATGCCAAGGCGACCTATGCCGCGCTGATCGGCACACCAAGCTGCCCGACCGAGATCATCCACAATGGCCTGGCGCCCGATGAATTCATTGCGGTAACGCCCGTGCCCGATGCGGCGGACTTCGTGTTCGTCGGCGAATTGCGCGACCTCAAGGGCATCCACGTGCTGGTCGAGGCGCTGGCTGGCGTCACTCAGCCCGGCGGCAAGCCCGCCACGCTGGTGATGGCCGGGGATGGCCCCGACCGGGCGAAGCTGGAAACCCAGATTGCCCGGCTGGGATTGGCCGACCGTGTGACCCTGCTGGGCGCACAAGCGGCACGACCCACCTTTGCCCGCGGCCGGGTGGCCGTGGTGCCGTCACTGGCCGAGTCGTTGCCCTATATCGTGCTTGAGGCCGCAGCCGCGCAATTGCCGGTGCTGGCGACACGGGTCGGCGGGATTCCCGAAATCTTTGGGCCGGAGTCCGATCGTCTGGTGGCGGCGAACGATGCCACGGCGCTGCGCACGGCGATGCAGGCGGCGCTTGATGATCCAGCAGCGGCACAAGCGGGCATGCGGCAGCTCTTGGGCCATATCGAAAGTCGCTTCTCGCTGGCCACCATGGCCGGCAGCGTTGAAGCACTCTATTATTCAGTATTGGCACGAGCTTAAGCTTTCAACTTCACCGAGTATAAACGCCTTGTCGCGACAATGGCGGTAGAATTTCTATACCGGTAGCGCCCCATGTATCGAGTTGACCCCAAGCAGGCCGTGCGTCAGCACGTATCCAAGCAAGCTGCGGCCGGCGCGTCGGGGCAAAAGCTGTCGGCAGCGGCTGAGGCGATCATCGCCGCGCCCGTCGAACGCAGCCTGTCGGGTAGTGTGGTATCTGGCGTGGCGCAAGCGGTCGAAGCCGCGCTGCTGGCGCTGCTGGGCTATGGCATCTACGAATATTACGTCGAGCTGGGTCAACCGACCTTTTACATCCCGGTGATCCTGGCCTCCTGCCTGCTGTTCAACGTGCTGGCCAATACCGCCCGCACGCACCGCATTGCGTCCTATCGCACCCTGTTCGACCAGACGGCCCGGGTCCTGATCGGCTGGACGCTGGTGATGACGGTGTTGACCGTCGGCATTTTCTTCTTCAAGGCCGGCGATCTGTTCTCGCGCGTCTGGCTGGTCAGCTGGTATGTCAGCGGCGCCATCGCGCTGATTATCTACCGCGTCGCCCTGCGGGGGCTGGTGCAGCGCTGGACGGCGGCGGGACGCCTGCGCCGCCGCACCGTGATTGTCGGCGGCGGCACCGACGCCGAAGACCTGATCGAACAGATCCGCGCCAGCGCCAGCAGCGATATCCATTTGCTCGGTTTGTTTGACGACCGCATCGACGAGCGCTCGCCCGAGATGGTCGCCGGCCATCCCAAGCTGGGCCGGGTCGTCGACCTCATCGAATTCGCCCGCCGCACCCAGGTCGATCTGGTGCTGGTCTCCATGCCGCTATCAGCGGAAAAGCGGGTGCTGGACATGCTGACCCAGCTCTGGGTGCTGCCGGTCGACATCCGCCTGTCGGCGCATATGAGCAAGCTCAAATTCACCCACAACGCCTATTCCTATGTCGGCGATATCGCCGTATTCGACATGGCCGACCGGCCGATTTCGGACTGGAACCTGGTGTTCAAATGGGTGTTCGACAAGCTGGTGGCGCTGACGGCGCTGATCCTGCTGTCGCCGGTGATGCTGATCACCGCCATTGCGGTCAAGCTCGAGAGCAAGGGGCCGGTGTTCTTCCGGCAGAACCGGCACGGCTTCAACAATGAGCTGATCAAGATCTATAAATTCCGCTCGATGCGGACCGACATGCTGGACGCCACGGCGGCCCAGCTGGTCACCAAGGGCGACCCGCGCGTCACCAGGGTCGGCAAATTCATCCGCAAGACCTCTATCGACGAGCTGCCGCAGCTGTTCAATGTGCTGAAAGGCGAGCTGTCGATCGTCGGGCCACGCCCGCATGCGCTGCAGGCCAAGGCCGCCAACCAGCTGTATTATGAGGCGGTTGAAGGCTATTTCGCCCGTCACCGCGTCAAGCCCGGCATGACCGGCTGGGCGCAGATCAATGGCTGGCGCGGGGAAACCGACACCATCGACAAGATCATGCAGCGGGTGAACCACGACCTCTATTACATCGAGCACTGGTCGATCCTGTTCGACATGTACATCGTGCTGATGACGCCGGTGTCGCTCGTCTCCAAAAATGAGAATGCCTATTGAGCGCCGCTGGCACCCTGGATGGCAACGGCACTGAGGCCGGGTCCAGGGGGCTCGGCCTTGCCGTGCTGCGCGCCCGCGCCATGCGGCTGCTCGACATCATGGTCGGCTTCTGGATCTTTACCGGCGGCATGGTGCTGTTCGAGCCCTCCCCCTATGAGCTGAGCTTCCTGGCAGTGTTGCCGCTGGCGTTCATTGCCGGGATGGGCCTCTATCGCTCGACCTTTGGCCTGCTGGCCATTCTGGTCGGCTTCACGCCCTTTGCGCTGATCGCCTGTTTTCAGGTGCGCTTTACGCCGCTCACCGATGCGCTGATCTTTTCCATCGTCACCATCTTCCTGCTGCTCACCGCCTATTTCATCGCCAATTACGTGGCGGAAGCCACCGAGCGGCGGATGCGCATCGTGATGAACGCCTATACGGCGGTGGCGGTGATTTCGGCGATCATCGGCACGCTGGCCTATCTTGGCATCCTGCCCGGAGCCGACATTTTCCTGCGCTATGGCCGGGCCAAAGCGGCGTTCAACGACCCGAACGTCTATGGCCCCTTCCTGGTGCTGCCGGCGATGTATGCGCTGCAACGGGTACTGCTGGGCTCCACCCGCTCGGCCATGCTGGCCGGGCTGGTCTATCTGATCCTGTTCGTGGGTGTGTTCGTCAGCTTTTCCCGCGCGGCCTGGGGACATTTTGCCATGTCCTCGCTGATCGTGCTGGTGCTGTGCTTCTGGCTGGAGGCGGCGGCGCGCGACAAGGTCCGCATCATGATCATGTCGCTGCTGGGCGCCGCCATGCTGGTGGTGGCGCTGGCCGGGCTACTCAGCATTCCCTCGGTGGCCGATCTGTTTGAGACGCGCGCGGCCGGGCAGAATTACGATTCGGGCGAAACCGGGCGCTTTGGCCGGCAGGGCTATGCGTTCGAACTGGCGCTGGACCATCCGCTGGGCATCGGCCCCGGCGAATTCCGCAATCTGCGGATCATCGAAGAGCCGCATAATGTCTATGTGTCGGTGCTGCACGTCTATGGCTGGGGCGGCGGGGCTATGTATTACCTGCTGGTGATCCTGACCCTGTGGCGCGGCATCGCCGCCCTCACCCGCCCCTCGCCCTACCGGCTGATGATGATTCCACTGGTGGCGACTTTCACCATGCTGGTGGGGGAATCGGTGATCATCGACAGCGATCACTGGCGCCACTACTACCTTGTGGCCGGACTGATCTGGGGCATCGCCACCGCCGTCCACAATGATGAGCGGGCCCGCGCGCCACGCGAGCAGATGCTGATCTAGAGGGGTCCGCGCAGATAGCGCTCGGCCAATTGCGCCGTGCCCTCGGCAAAGCCGTCCATATGCTGCTGCGCCAGCTTGGTTTCGGCATGCGAACCGATCCAGGCCAACAGCGCCATGCGGCGCAGCATGATCATGGAATCGATGGCCGCGATATCGGCGGGCTGCAGCGGGCGCACGGTCTGATAGCCCTGCAACCAGGCCGCCTTCAGCGCCGGCACCGTCTTATGGGTCTCGTGGAACGAGATGGCGGCGGCGAAGTCGTAGGTGAACCAGCAGAAGCCGCTATCGTCGAAGTCGATCAGCGTCACGCGGTCGCCGTCGACCAACAGATTGCCCAGCCGCATGTCAGCATGGATCAGGCCATAGCGGTCGGCCCCGGTGCCATATTCCGCCAGCCGCAGCCAGAGGGTCGAATCGAGGCGGTCGAGCGTCGAGCGAATGCGGTCATTGACGCCGGGCGCGATGCGCCAGTCGCCCCACAGCCCGTCGGCATCCAGAATCGTCGCCGCCTGCCAGACCTGCCGCTCAAATCCCGGCGGGCGCTGCCAGTTGGACACATGCTGGTGCATGGTGGCGGCATAGGTGCCCAGCGTACCGAACAGGCCTTCCAGATTGTCGTCCGGCGTCGGTTCGCTACCGGGAATATGGCGGAACAGCACGGCAAGGCGATCACCCTCGGGCGTGACGAATGCCTGCAACAGCTGGCCGTCACGCCCCGGAATCGGCTCGGGAATGGCCAGATCGGTGTCGCGCCGCAGCGCCAGCAGCCAGGCCAGTTCGCTCTCGATCGAGGGGCGCGACTGGTAGCCGGGGCGATGGATGCGCAGGGTGAAACGACCCTGGTTGGGCGTCTCGATCAGAAAAGTGTGGTTTTCGGAGTGGTTGATCAGTCGGGCGCTGCCGCCTTCGACTTCGCCCCAGTTCGACAGGGCGGGCTCGATTTCACGCGCCGTCAGGGGCATCAACAGGGCTCCAGACTGGCAGCTGGACGCCGCGCAGCTTTACGGCTGACCAGGAGAGGAAATTTTGGTCGGAGCGGCCGGATTTGAACCGACGACCCTTTGTCCCCCAGACAAATGCGCTACCAGGCTGCGCTACGCCCCGACTGCGCGGAGACATAGACAGACTGGGCATATGAGGCAAGCCCCATTTTCCGGAGAAAAGGAACAAATAGGCGATACCCCGTGGAAAAGCCCAGTTGGGTGGGGGGAAGCCCCACGCAAAACCCCACGGGACGGGAACCAGATTGAGGACGAACAATAGCACGTCAGAGACCCGCTACTTCCGCGCGATGAGCCTGTCGGCCAAGCGGTCAGCCTGGACGCGGATATCGGGGATGGCTTCGATCTCGAAGAAGCGGCCGCGCGTCAGTGGCCCGACCACCAGTAGTTGTTCGCTGACCGTGCCGGCGGCGTCGATGACGGCACAGTCCTCATCGACATCGAGCCCAATACGGAGGGCATCGGCCCGTGCCCTGCCCCGCGCTACCAGATCGCGGATCACCGGGTTGGAACTCGACATCACGTCGACGCTGACACCGCCGCAATCATAGACCCGGGCCACGTCGAGCTTTTCGCGGGTGGACGAGCCACGGCGGCGAATCTGGGCCTGCACCGCGCCGTCATGCGGTTCGGCGCCGATGAACTCGGCAGCGATCAGCTGCACCTGGCCAATGGCGATGGCCTGTACCAGCCGCTCATGCAGTTCCGGCGGCAGGCGATGGCGGTGAATATTCCACCACGGGCGCAGATGGCGCAGAAACTGACGGCGCGTCTGCTCCGACCAACTCTGCCACAGAAGCTGATTATAGGGGCGCAATCCATCGACGACGCTGCGCCAATCGCCACCGGAGGCTTCGGTGCTGCGCGCCAGTCCCCGGAACCAGGTGAAAAACTGGAGAAGGCTGGTGCCGAAGGGCACATCGGCGGCGTCGAGTTCGAGCGGCGGCACGTCGCGATGGCCCTTGGGCAGCAGGCCATTGCGCGACACCACGATGATCGGGCCGCGATGATTGGCGTCGGCCAGTGAAATCCAGGCGTCCACCATGCTGAGGCCGGAGCCGAGGATCACCACGGCAGCATCCGGATCAAGCGGGGTATCGCTCTCGGAGCCGAGGCGCACGGCAATGCCACGACTGCGCGCCGGCTGGGTTTCGTGCCCCACCGCCAGAACGGCGCTATCGCTGTGGAGGCGCGTGCCATTGGCGAGCAGGGTTTCGATGCCGGCGGGGCTTTCGTGGACGGCCACCGCCTCCTCGGACAGCACCACCAGCCGGCCGGGGCTGGAGCGGCCGGCCTCGGCCAGCACATGCGCCAGATAGGCGCCATAGAGGCGGCGCGGCACGAAGACCCAGGGACCGCTTTCGGCGGAATAGCCCTGGGTCTGCAGCCAGCGCCAGAAATGGTCGGGATCGTCGGCAAAGGCGCTCATGCCGCGAGCTGGCACGTTGACCTTGTGGTCCTGCTGGCTGGCGGAATAGGCTAGGCCCTGGCCGAATTCGCCACGGCGCTCAAGCAGGGTGACGCCGATATCGGTGGCGGGATCGCGCAGCAAATGGGCAGCGAGCAGGACGCCACTGGCGCCACCACCGATGATGGTAACCGTGGGGCGCGGCGCTACAGCCTCGGGCTCAGCAAGGGGCGGAATGGGCATAGGGCCTCGTCACAAATTGGCGCGGGGCAGAATCCGCCTTCAGGTCGGGATTGTAAATAATGCCTAGAAAGGCACCAAACAAGGCAAAAAATTGCTCCATCCGGGCAGCAATCCCCACCGAAAATGGCGTGGAAGCCCTGCGGCGAGTGAGCCGCGCCCGAACTCTGGACCCGGCGCTGCGCTAATTCATCGGCGTGATAGGATTGCCCCGGACCTGTACTGGAGCGCTCGGACGGCAGCGCATGTCGCGACGGAAATCACTCGGCGACATGCCAGCGATCTTGCGGAACGACTTGTTGAAAGCACTGAGTGAACCAAAGCCGCTATCCATGGCCACTTGCAGCACATTGGCCTCGTCCTGCATCAGCAGCGCCTGGGCGTAGCTGAGCCGCATCAAATTGACATAGTCGTTCAGGGTCATGCCCGTCGACTTCTTGAAGACATTCATCGCGTATTTGGGATGGATATCGGCGGCTGAAGCGATGTCGGCGGAATCGATTTCTTCGCGGAAATTGTCGGCGATGAAATCGCAGATGCGGACGACGATGGGCGAAGAATGGTGGTCGAGCCCATCCACCGCCTTGACCACATCGGCCGGCCCCGGCAGCAGGCTATAGGGATCGAAGCGCACGCGCTCGATGCGCAGCAGCAGTTCATCCACCGCCATGCTGGCCTTCAGCGCATCACCGGATCGCGCATAAGTGTTCCAGCGGGCGAAATTCAGTGCATCGGAGGCGTCGGTGGCGCGCGTGATCAGGGTTGCGCCCTGCATCAGTTTGGACTGCACGTTCTGCGGCAGGCGCAGGCGGAAGAAATGTACCAGCGGCAGATGCCCGCCAGCATAGATCAGATCGTCGGAAGCATCGTCGAGGAAATGCGGCAGGCCGCCCCAGAACAGGGCCAGATCACCGGCATCAAAGCGAACCTTGTGACCGCTCATGTGATAGTGGGCCCAGCCCTGCACGATATAGTAGACTTCAACCTGCGCGTGCCAGTGTGCGGTCCGCATCAGCAGCGGGGTTGCGTGGAACATTTGCAGTTCCGTCGGGAGACGTTCTACCCCGTTAGTACCGGGCTCGTAGTAGAGAGCTGGCTCGGTTTGTCTGAACAGCTATTGGGGCATCTCTAGGTGGATTTCGGCCCTGGTTATGCCGCTGCCGGGATTGGCATCAGCGCATTGAAGTAGGCGAAGTCGGGCGTCTTTCGGTCAAGGCTCGAGTGGGGCCGGCGACCGTTGTAGAAGGCCAGATAGCGGCCGATCGAGGCCCGGGCATCGGAGACGGTGTCGTAGGCTCGCAGGTAAACCTCTTCATACTTGATCGACCTCCAAA